>JBMLRS010000330.1:0-2064 GCA_049240905.1 Elsteraceae bacterium | reverse complement strand
ACTGGTGGAACTCGGACAAGTTCCTCGGCCCGGCGATCCTGCTTCAGGCCTATCGCTGGCTGGCCGACAGCCGCGACGAGAACACCGGCGAGCGGCTGGACGAGCTGGAGGATCCCTTCCGGCTCTATCGCTGCCACACCATCATGAACTGCACCAAGACCTGCCCGAAGGGTCTGAACCCGGCGAAGGCGATCGCCAACATCAAGCAGATGATCGTCGCGCGCCGCTAGGAGGCGCATGAACGTAGACGACTACGCCGCCTGGGCCGCCCGCGTCGCGCGCGCTCAGGCGGCGGATCCGCCCGATCGGGAGCGGCTCTCCTATCTCGGCCTGGGGCTCGCCAGCGAAGCCGGCGAAGTGGTCGATCACATCAAGAAATTGCTGCGCGACGGCGATTCCGCCTGGCGGCCCGATCAGGTGGCCGAAGAGCTGGGCGATCTCGCCTATTACTGGGCGGCGCTCTGCGTGGCGGCGGGTCGCAACCCCTCAGAAATCCTGGCCGCCAGCCAGGCCAAGATCGAGGAACGGATCAAGCTTCTTCCGCGCTCTCCCGCGCCGCCTTCAGGATGACGTCGCGCAGGGAGTCCGCCGGGTAGGCGCCGGGTATGCCGTAGCGGCCGATGCCGAAGAAGGGCACGCCCTGCACGCCGATCTTGGTCGCCTCCTCCTCCATCGCGGCGACGATCTCGGCGCCCTCGCGGCTCTCCAGCCATTTCTCGACATCGTCGCGCGACAGCCCGGCCTCGACCGCCAGCTCGATCAGAACGGCGGGATCGCCGATGTCGCGGCCTTCGGTGAAATAGGCGGGGTAGAGTTGGTCCGCCAGCTCCTGGCCCAGACCCTGGGCCTGCGCCAGCAGCATCAGCTCATGCGCGCGGCGGCTGTTCGGGGTGCGGCGCATCCGATCGAAATTGAAGATGATCCCGTCCGGCGCCGCCTGAGCCTGGAGATTGGCGTCCAGCGCCAGGGATTTCTCCAGGCTGCCGAATTTGGCGATGCGATACTCCTCGCGCGGCACGCCTTCAGCCGGCATGGAGGGGTTCAGCTCGAACGGGCGGCGATGCACCACCACTTCGATGTCCTCCGGCAGTCCTGCGATCGCCTCGGCCAAGCGCCGCTCGCCGACATAGCACCAGGGGCAGACGAAGTCCGCGATCACCAGAACATCGAAACGCATGGCCCGCTCCCGCGCAAAATCCTAAGTTGACCGACGATATCGGACGGAGCGGAAACTCGAGCATGAAAAAAACTCCCGCCAGCCCGGCGCCGTCCGCGTGGCTGCCGCTCAGCCCCAGCGATTTCGAGGCCGTGGACCGCATCGCCCAGGCCATCCATGTCGACATCTACGAGCGCACGGAAGTGCTGTTCGACAAGGCCAACTACTTCCCGCAGGGCTGCCGCAAACTCGTTCGCGGGGGCGAGATTCTGGGCTACGCGATCGCCCATCCCTGGTTCATCAATGAGATCCCGCAGATCGACCAGTTCCTGCCCAAACGCGCGGATCCGCCGGATTGCCTGTTCCTGCATGACGTCGCCGTGCTGCCGGCGGCGCGTGGGGCGAACGCGGCGGGGGAATTCCTCGCCCTGCTCCGCCCTTTGGCGCGGGCGCGGGGCCTGCGCTTTCTGGCCTGCGTGTCGGTCTATGGGACCGACCAGTTCTGGGCCCGCTTCGGCTTCACAGTGATCAGCCGGCCGGAGATCGACGCCAAGCTCGCCGGCTACGGGCCGACGGCGAAATATATGGCGGCGGCGGTTTAGAGATTGATCGAGTTGAATTCCAAAGATAGTCGTCATTGCGAACGCAGTGAAGCAATCTACCGGCATCAACGTGACGTGCGTTCTACGCGTTTATCACGTTGCCCTTACTAGATTGCTTCACTTCGTTCGCAATGACGTTGTTTTTTGTTCACGGAGAAAAACTGATCTTGCTCTAAGCCGCCGCCCTCGGTTCGCGATAATCGGCGGCCTGCATCTCCATCAATCGACTGACGGTGCGCTGAAACTCGAACGAGCCGCGGCCTTCGGGGTACAGCTTGTCCGCCGGCGCTTCGGCCGAGCAGATGA
>JBMLRS010000329.1:0-2393 GCA_049240905.1 Elsteraceae bacterium | reverse complement strand
AGCCTGCAGAAACTCGACCATGTCGGCCAGGCCCGTCCGCGTCCATTCCGGCAGGCCCGCGCTCGCGAGCAGGCTGTCGCCCATCCGGCCGGCCGGGCGGTCGCCCCGTTTGCTCAGCACGGGAACCCCAGCCGCCAGGGCTTCGCAGGTCGTGGTCGTGCCGTTGTAGAACCAGGGATCCAGCGCGACGTCGACGCGTCGGTACAGCGCGCGGTGATCGCTCTCCGCCGCGGCCCAGGGCAGGCTCTCGACCCGATCGCGGACCGCGCCGAACGCGGCGTCCAGACGGTCTCGGAAGGCGGGGTCTTGGGCGCCCTTGCCCTTCAACAGCAGTCGGGAGTCAGGGAAGGCCAGCAAGAGATCGCGCCAGGCCGCCAGCGTTCGGTGATCCAGCTTCGCGATGTTGTTGAAGCTGCCGAACGTGAGCGGCCGCGCCGCGACGGGTTCCGTGGGGGCGAGGTAGGGGGCCGGATGATGCAATGGCGTGCGGTCCAGGCGAAGGATGGAGTCGCCGAAGCCGGTCTCCGTCGGCGGGTCGACCACGCCGTCGCTCAGGCGATGATCGATCCCGGCCCAGGCGTAGGGGCCAGGATAGCCCAGCCAGCCGATCTGGGTCGGCGCGGGGCGGAGCGCGAAAAGGTCCAACCGTCTCTGACCGGTATGGCCGGACAGATCGATCAGCACGTCGATCTGGTCTTGGCGAACCCGCTCCGCCGCAGCGACAGCGCTGAGGCCGCGGATCTCCCGCCAGCCATCGGCGGCCGCGCGCAGCTTGTCGGTCAGGGCGTCCGACGCTGGCGACGCGTCATAGGCGATGACCGCGAACCGGTCGCGGTCCAAACCACGCAAGACCGGCAGGACGAAGCGCCCCACCGGATGTCCGTGGAAATCGGCGGAGACGAAGCCAACCCGAAGCCTCGCTCCAGGCGGACGGGGATCAAGCGCCGGGCGGGGCGCCGCCGGCAGGTGGGATTGGTGCGTCCGATGGGCCTGGATCAGCCGATCAACCGTAACGTCGCATCGATACTGCAGCGACATCAGATAATTGCTCCAGATCGTCGCGGCGTGCCCCGGCGCTAGGCGCAGGGCTTCAAGATAGTGCGGTTCGGCCTGATCGGCCGCGCCTATCCCCGTCAAGGCGGCGGCCAGACCGGCGTGGCCGCGCCACTCCGTCGGGGCTAGAGCCCGCAGCTCCCTGTAGCTCGAGATCGCCTCGCCCCAGGCGCCGAGCTGCGTCAGGCAGGCGGCCTCCGTCAGCCGATACTCGACGGCGTTCTCTTGGAAGGCGCGGGCGCGCCGGACGTGGGCGAGCGCCTCCTGCGCGCGCTGTAGCGAAAGGCAGGCGACGGCGCGTTGATGCCAGGCGCCGTGGTGATCCGGTTTCAGTTCAACCGTGATCTGATATTCCGCCGCCGCCGCTTGCGGGCGTCCCACCGCCAACAGCGCGTTGCCGAGATTGAATCGGACCGACGGGTGGCGCGGGTCGACCGCACGAGCCTGCTCCAGCCGGGCCAACGCCTCGTGATGCAGGGCTTGTCTCGCCAGGAGATTGGCCAGCGTGCCGAGGGTCTCCAGGCGGACCGGGTCAGCGTCGAGCGATCGCTCGAACGCCTCTCGCGCGCGCCCCGCGTCGCCCGCCAGCTCGAACGCCAAGCCCATCAGAAACAGCAGATCCGCCGAGCCGGGATCTTCCGCCAGCGCCTCCGCGCACAGCGAGATCGCCTCGTGCGCGCGGCGTTCTTTCAGCAGGCCGAGAAGGGCGGCCCGCCGGGCGGTCACGCAATGTCCAACTGCTTCAGGATCGGCAAGCGCTTGTTGGTGAAGCTCGTGAAGCGTTCCGTCAACTCCGCCATGTTCTCCTCCGCCGTCTGCAGCAGCTTGCCGTCGCGGATCATGCGCTGGTTCTGCGCAAGGAGGATGTTCCAGACGAAGGTCACGGCGTCCGACTGATTCATGCGCTTGGCCAGCAGGAAGAGCTGGTCGAACCGGTCCACCTGCACGCCGCCGCAGGTCACGGGGGAGGCGAGGAAGGCGTAATCATTGCTGTGCTGAGACAAGTCCATGATCGCGCGGTTGAACTGCTCGGTCGAGCGCTTGCGCTGCGCGTCGACCTTCGGGCTGAGGTTGGCGCTGGGCTGCAGCGAGCCGCCGCCGACCAGAATGGTCAGGGCCTGCAGCACGCGCGGCGCGTCCATCCCGTTGACGCCGGACGCCTCGCCCAGTTGGCGCAGCGTCATCGGGCCGTTCCCCAACGCGTTGATGATCGGATCGTAGACCTCCGCCTGCAACGAGGCTTCGCCGTTGAGGCCGCTGATCGTGCGCGGCGTGTCCGCCGGCGACTGGGACAGGGCGAAGCGCATGTTGCGCAGCTGCTCCAACTGATCCATCACGCT
>JBMLRS010000328.1:973-3343 GCA_049240905.1 Elsteraceae bacterium | reverse complement strand
GTACAACCGCGCCGGGGTCGAGCGGGTGATGGGCTTCTGTTCCGAGGAGGAGGTGGAGGAATTCTTCCGCACCGTGCCGGAGTTCGAGCGGATGCTGGTCCGCTCCGGAATCATCCTGATCAAATACTGGTTCTCGATCACCGATTCAGAGCAGCATCTGCGCTTCCAGATGCGCATCCATGATCCGATGAAACAGTGGAAGCTGTCGCCGATGGATCTGGAGTCCCGCCGCCGTTGGGAGGACTACACCAAGGCCAAGGAAGCCATGCTGGAGCGCACTCATATTCCCGAAGCGCCCTGGTGGGTGGTGGAGGCGGTGGACAAGAAGCGCGCCCGCCTGAACTGCATTCACCATCTGCTGCGGCAGATCCCGTATGGCGACGTGAATCATCCACCGGTCGTGCTGCCGCCGCGGGTGCGCAACCCCAATTACCTGCGCGGCCCCGTGCCGCCGGAGATGTTCGTCCCCGCGGTCTACTGACCGATCGGCGGCTCTCCCCTGGCGTCGCGGACAACCGAAGAAGGCGTCATCCAGACCGGCCTTAGCGCGTTTTCAACTTGGCCTGAAGCGCGAAGAGCCGAAGTCGACATGAGCAATATCCGCTTCAAGGTAAGCGGATCTTGCTTTCGGTCGCGTCCAAACCCAACCGGAGCGCGATGGTCGCCGCCTCCGCCCGGTTGCGCGCGCCCAGCTTGCGCAGGATCTGGCGCACATGCAGCTTCACGGTCATCTCCGCCAAGCCGAGATCGCGGCCGATCTCCTTGTTGGTCATGCCGGCGGAAAGCAGCCGCAGCACCTCCGTTTCGCGCGGCGACAGGCCGCTCAGCGCGCCGGCTTCCGGCGCGCTCGCGGCTGGGCGCGCGTCAGCGGCCTCGCCTTGCAGCAGTTCGGCGGGGACATAGGTGCCACCCTGCAGGATCAACGAGATGGCGGAGGCGAAATGCTCAGGCCGCATGGTCTTGGACAGGAAGCCCTTGGCGCCGAGGCTGAGCGACTTGCGCACATCGGCCAGAGTGGCGACGCCGGACATCAGCGCGATCGTGGCGTCGGGCAGGGATGCGCGGATCACTTGCACGCCGTCGCCGGAATCCATGCCCGGCATATTCAGATCCAAAAGAGCCAGCGCGACCGGCGCCCGATGAGCGGCCAATTTTCCTAGTAAATCATCAACGGAAAAAGCTTGGTGAATTGTATAACCAGGTAGATGGCGGGATAGCGTCGCGCAGACCGCATCCAAATACATTGGGTGATCGTCTGCAACGAAGATGTGCGCCAAAATTGACCTGCTCTGATTTCACTACTTTCGCGATGATAATACATCTGCAGGTCAAGTTCCATCGATCCAAGGGCGACAGAAAGGTCAGACGTCGATCAACGTCCGGATCTGCTCGGCCAACTTCTTTGGCTCAATCGGTTTCGACAAAGCGACGTCGACGTGATCCATCGAGACCGGAGCGTTGGTCGCCAGCTCGCCAAAGCCGGTGCAGAGGATCGTCGGCAGGCTCGGCCGCAAAGCGCGCATCTGGCGCAGCATCTCCGTGCCCGAGACGCCGGGCATGATCTCGTCGCTCACCACGACGTCCCAGACTGACGGATCTTCGGCGAAGAAGGACAGCGCCTCGATCGGATCATGACAACAGGCGACCTCGAACCCAAGCCGCTCCAGCCCGATCATGTAGACGTCGCGGATATCGTCCTCGTCATCGACGATCAGCACCCGCTCCTTACCCCGCGCGGCCGGCGCCGAGCCGATCTCGGCCGGGCCCTCGACGCCGCCGACGGGTGGGTCGTAAGGCAAGAACACTTCGAAGGACACGCCGTCGCCGGGCGCGCTCTCGATGACATAGGCGCCGCCGTAGGAGATCACGATCGCGTGCACCAAGGGCAGGCCCAAGCCGGTTCCTTCGCTGCGCCCTTTGGTGGTGAAGAACGGCTCCATGATGCGCTTCAAGGTTTCAAACTCGATGCCAGGGCCGTCGTCGGCGACGATGATCCGGACATAGTCTCGACCCGCCTTGATCAGTCCGCAGCTGTTGCGCGTCGGATCGGTCGCGAAGCATCGCGCCGCCTCCACCTCGGTCGCCGGCCCGCGCCGCAAGGTGACCGACACCGTTCCCGGACGGCCGCCGAGGGCGTCGCTGCCGTTCTTGCAGAGATTAACGATCAGCTGGCTGATCTGTCCCTCGTTCGCGGACAGCTGGAGCGCCTCCTCCCCCAGGTCGAACGCCAGTCGGGTGGTCGCGGGGAGGCGGATCACGTCGCGGGTTTCCGCGATGACCGCGCGCAGGTCGATCACCCGTCGCTCCACCCGATCGGCGCGGGCAAAGGCCAGGCAGGTGTGGATGTTCTCGGACCAGACCCCGGCCGAC
>JBMLRS010000328.1:0-963 GCA_049240905.1 Elsteraceae bacterium | reverse complement strand
AAAGGCCAGGATCTGCTCCACCAGGGCCTTCGCGCGGTCGCAGATCCGAAGAACCTTGCCGACAAAGTTCTGCAGCTCCGAGTCCGCAGGCAGATCCTCGTACAGGAAGCTGGCGTAACCCATGACGGCGCCCAGAAGATTGTTGAAGTCATGCGCGATGCCGCCGGCCAACTGGCCGATCGCCTCCATCTTGCTGGCCTGAATCAGCTGGCGCTGGAGCAGCTCGGCCTCGCGTTGAGACCGCCGCAGATCGCTGACGTCGATCCCGATCGTGGCGTTGGCGCGGACCTCCCCCGCCGCGTCGGTGATCGGAAATCGGGTCAGCAGCAGGCTTCGCTCCCGCCCGGTTATGGCGGCGTCTTGGATGTAATGAGTGACGGGCTTGAGCCCCTGATGATCCGGATGGTCATCATTGAGCGCGCGTCCGGCGCTATCGCCGGGCAAGACATGCGCGCGCAGCTCCGAAACTGGGCGACCGACGAAGCGCATGATCTCCGGACCATAGAGTTCCTCATATCGGCGATTCATCAAGGTGATGACGCCGGCCCGGTCATAAATCACCAAGGAGACGGGCAGATTATCGACCACCGCGCGGAACTGGGCGCTGTCATCCGCCTTCTCCATCTGCAGCGCTTTGGTCCGCTCGTCCCACAGCACCAGGCTGCTGAGCAGCAGCAAGCCCAGCGGATTGATGATCCAGAGCGACAACCCCGCTTTGAGCGCCGCCTCCGCGCGATCGAAACTGCTCAGCGTGAGCAAGCCTGCGAGCGTGGCGGCGACCGTAATCAGCACGCCGATCGCCAACAGACTCATCGGCGAGGGCGCGCCGCCGCGCCGTTGACGCCAGCGCAGACAGAGCAGCGCAACCAGATAGACGGCGGCCGCGCCCGCCAAACCCGGCTGCGCCCCCACCCCGCCGATCCAGATCCGAACCGCGCTGAAACTCAGCAGCACGATCCCGCC
>JBMLRS010000327.1:1161-2637 GCA_049240905.1 Elsteraceae bacterium | reverse complement strand
AGGCAGGGGCCTCGACGCGGCAACGCTCGGTCGCGCGGAAACAGCGCGGATGAAAATGGCAGCCGCTGGGTGGGGCGGCCGGGTTCGGGATTTCCCCCTCAAGGATGATCCGCCGCGTCTTGCCGCCGGTCGGCGTCGGCGCCGGGACGGCGGACAGCAGGGCCTGGGCGTAGGGATGCAGCGGTCGGTCATAGAGGTCGCTTTTCCGCGCCTCCTCCACGATCCGGCCCAGATACATCACCGCCACCCTGTCGGACATATGCTTCACCACCGACAGGTCATGAGCGATGAACAGATAGGCGAGGCCCAGATCGCGTTGCAGATCCTGCAGCAACCCCACAATCTGCGCCTGGATCGAGACGTCCAGGGAGGCGACCGGCTCGTCCAGGATCAGCAGACGCGGCTTCAGCGCCAAAGCGCGGGCGATGCTGATCCGCTGCTTCTGCCCGCCGGAAAACTCGCGTGGCAAGCGACTGGAGACCGAGGGCGACAGCCCGACCATCTCGAACAGCTGGTTGATCCAGCGCTCCCCGCCCATCTGCTCGAACAGGCCATGGATACGCAGCGGCTCGGCGATCGCCTCGCCGACGCTCAGCATCGGATTCAGCGAGGCGTAGGGATCCTGAAACACATATTGCATCTGCCGGCGGATCGGCCGGAGCTGATCGCGCGACAGTTGGTCGATCCGCTGACCGTCGAAGCATATCTCCCCGCCCGAGGCGCGGATCAGCCCCATGATCGCCCGGCCCGTCGTGGTCTTGCCGCAGCCGGACTCGCCGACCAGCCCCAAGGTCTCCCCGGCGGCCAAGGTCAGGCTGACCCCGTCCACCGCCCGCACCCAATGTTTCACCCGCTTCAGCAAGCCGCCGAGGATCGGAAAATGGACTTTGAGATCGTTCACCACCAGCAGCGGTTGCTTCGCTTCCACGACCGGCGGGGTGACCGCCTGAACCGTGGTCGCGGTCTCGGCGACCAGATCCTCCGGAAAATGACAGGCGGCGGATTGGCCCTCGCCGATCGAGCGCAGGTCCGGCTCCTGCGCCCGGCAGCGCGGGCGGCCGGCGGCGATCTGGCAGCGCGGTTCGAAGCTGCAGCCTTTCGGCAGGGCGCTTGGCGTCGGCGGTTGGCCGGGGATGGCGTAGAGCCGCTCGCCCTGCGCGTCGATCCGGGGCGCGCTGCGCAGCAGGGCCGCCGTGTAGGGATGGCGGGGCGCGGCGAAGATGTCCGCTGTGGCGCCGGTCTCCACCACCCGGCCCGCGTACATCACCACGATGCGATCGGCCACCTCCGCCACCACGCCCAGATCATGGGTGATCAGCAGCACCGCCGCCCCGGTCTCCGCCTGCCGGCGCGCCAGCAGCGCCAGCACCTGGGCCTGCACGGTGACGTCCAGCGCCGTGGTCGGCTCATCGGCGATGATCAGCTTTGGCTTGCCCGCCATCGCCATCGCGATCACCGCGCGCTGGCGCATCCCGC
>JBMLRS010000327.1:0-1151 GCA_049240905.1 Elsteraceae bacterium | reverse complement strand
TGATGCGGATATTGCCGCGCCCGTCCCGCCGGATCCGCGATGTCCACCTCGCGCAGCAGCTCGACCGCCCGCCCCTCGGCGTCGGCGGCGGCCAAACGCCCGCGCGCGACATCTCCTTCGGTGATCTGCGCGCCGATCTCCATCAGGGGATTCAGCGTGGTGGTCGGGTCCTGGAACACCACGCCGACGTCGCGCCCGCGCATCTGGCGCAAGGTTTCCGGCGCGGCCCCCACCACTTCATGACCAGCCAGACGGATCGAGCCGCTGATCCGCGCGGATTTGGGCAAGAGGCCGGCGATCGCCAGCGCCGTCACGCTCTTGCCCGATCCAGACTCCCCGACGACGCCAACGACCTCGTTCTCCCAGATATCGAGATCGACGCCGCGCACCGCCGGCACAGCCGCGCCCGCCCCCTCGAACCGCACCTGGAGGGAGCGGATCGAGAGCAGCGGGGGCGAGCCCGCCCTCATTTCCGGAAGCCGGTTGTCCGCAGGACCAGCATATTGTCCATATCCATCGTGAAGCCGGTCACGTTCTTGGCGGTCACGATCAGGCCGGGATCATAGGTGTTGGTCGGGATCCCGAAGGATGATTCCACCAGCACCTTGTTGAGGTTGTCATAAGCCGCCTTGACCTCAGGCCCGGAGCCGGTAGCGCCGTTGACCCGCTCGATCGCGGCGACATAGGCCGGGAACGGATGCGGTTCGCCCAGCACCGGGTTGTTGGCGGTGCGGTAGATGCTGTTGGTGGCGACGCGCGACGGGAATTTCTGGATGTTGCCGATGCCGCCGAAGATCGCGTCGAACCGGCCCTTCAGCATGGTGTCGACCAGCTCCGCGCCCTCCTTCATGTCCAGGTCGATCGAGATGCCCGCCCGCTTCAGCGAGCCCTGGACCACCTGGCTGATCGCGACGCTGGGCTGGTTGCCGGCGTCCACCACCAGCTTCCAGTCGTTCATCTCGGCCTGGCTCAGGCCGGATTGCGCCAGCAGCGCCTTCGCCTTGTCGATGTTGAAGGCGTAGGTCTTGGCGTAGCTCGGGTCATGCGCGGGGCCGGAGGGGGCCCAAGGCAAGGCAACCACTTCGCCAAGCCCGGCGTAGCCCGCGCGCAGGATGCCCTCGCGATCCATCAGATAGTTGAAGGCTTGGCGG
>JBMLRS010000326.1:0-1120 GCA_049240905.1 Elsteraceae bacterium | reverse complement strand
GCAGGTCATTGCGCGCCTCGTCCGTGCGCGGGGCCTGGCTGGTCGGCCCGATGAACATGCCCGAGAACAGGTAGGACAGCGATGGGTGGTTGTGCCAGCAGGTCAAAAGGCTGCGCAGCAGGTCCGGCCGGCGCAGGATCGGGCTGTCCGCGGCGGTCGGCCCGCCGATGGTGACGTGGTTGCCGCCGCCGGTGCCGACATGGCGACCGTCGATCATGAATTTCTCGGTGCCGAGGCCCAACTGCCGGGCGTCCTCGTAAAGATCCTCCGACAATGAAACCAGCTCCGACCAGGAGCGGGTCGGCTGGATGTTCACCTCGATCACGCCCGGATCCGGCGTCACCGAGAAGCTGGCGAGGCGCGGGTCGCGCGGCGGCAGATAGCCTTCCAACCGGATCGGCGTCCGCATGTCCGCGGCGGCCGCTTCGATCGCGGAGATCAACTCTACGAAGGGTTCAAGCTGCGCGATCGGCGGCAGGAACACATGCAGGATCCCGCCTCTCGGCTCCACCGCCAGGGCGGTGCGCACGATCTCCTTGGCGGACTCCCCGGCTTTCGGCTTGTTGACGATCCGGGGCGCCGGACGGCCGGAGGCGGCGCGCGGCTGGGCGCGCTGGCGCGGCAGGGGCGCGCGCGGCTCAAAAGGATCCGTTGGCGGATCGATCGGATAATCGATCGGGGCGACCCAGGGCAGGCTGTCGATCGGCAGACGCAGGCCGATCGGCGAGTCGCCGGGGATCAGCTGGATATGGTCGGTGCGCAGGAACCAGGGGCCGCTGCGCCAGCCGCCATCCAGATGGCCGAGCGGCATGACGTAGCCGACCACATTCTCCAGCCCGCGGTCGAACACCCGCATCAGCCGCGCGCGCTCCTCTTCGTCGGCGAGGCGCGGGTCGTTGGCCGGCAGGTTCACCGGCAGGCGGCGCTCCTTCCACAGCCAGTAGAAATGATCCTCGAAGGCCGGCAGCACATGCGGATCGGCGAGCGTCAGCTTCTCGGCCAGCAGGGTGATGAAGCGGAGCGCATGGCCGGCGTCGGCGCTGGGCGCAGGAGATCCTGCGGCGGGGGCTTCATCGGCGATCAGGGCCGGGTCGCGCCACAAGGGAACCCCGTCGCGCCG
>JBMLRS010000325.1:18855-19270 GCA_049240905.1 Elsteraceae bacterium | reverse complement strand
TAGAATGAAGGGCAAGGTCGCGATCGTGACGGGCGGCGGATCCGGCTTCGGCGAAGGGATCTGCAAGCGCTACGCGTTGGAAGGCGCGAAGGTCGTGGTCAATGACGTGAACGGCCAGCAGGGTCAGCGCGTCGCCGACGAAATCCAATCCGCCGGGGGAACCGCCCGCTTCATTCGCGCCGACGTGGCGACGGCCGCCGACGTGAACGCCATGGTGAAGGAGACGATCGCGCATTTCGGTCGGCTCGACACGATGGTCAACAACGCCGGGATCACCCACCGCAACGGCCCGATGCTGGACGTCGAGGAAGATGAATTCGACCGGATCTTCGCGGTCAACGTGAAGGCGATCTATCTGGCGGCGAAAGCGGTGGTGCCGATCATGCGCGCCCAGGGCGGCGGGGTGATCATCAAC
>JBMLRS010000325.1:6072-18845 GCA_049240905.1 Elsteraceae bacterium | reverse complement strand
GCGCGGCGGTGACCTTGACCAAATCCATGGCGGTGGAGTTGGCGGCGGACAAGATCCGGGTAAACGCCCTCTGCCCCGTCGCGGGCGACACGCCGCTCCTCGTGCAATTCATGGGGACGGACACGCCGGAGCGCCGCGCGCAGTTCGTCTCCACCATCCCGCTCGGCCGCTTCAGCACGCCGACTGACATCGCCAACGCCGCGCTGTTCCTGGCTTCCGACGAAGCCGAGTTCCTGACCGGCGTTTGCCTGGAGGTCGATGGCGGCCGATGCATCTGACCCCGACTCGATGATCGGACGGCGCGCGCTGGTTCAAGGCGTAGCCGGGGGGCTCACCCTCGCCGGCTTTTCGCCAGCGCGCGCCGGCGCCGCCGTCGATCTGCAATTGGTGTTGGCGGTCGATTCGTCCTCGAGCGTCGACGGCGATGAGTTCGCCACGCAGAAGGAGGGGTTCGCCGCCGCCTTCCGCGACCCCCAAGTGCGAGAAGCCGTGCAGCTTGGCGCGGAGCAAGCCGTCGCGGTCGCGCTGTTCGAATGGGCGTCGCCGCATGATCAGGCGCTCAGCCTGCCCTGGACCCGCCTCGCTGAACCAGAAAGCTTCGAAAGCTTCGCCACGGCGCTGGAGAACGCGCCGCGCCGCGTGATCGGCGGGGGCACTTCGATCAGCGGGGCGTTGCTGTACGCCTTGACCTTGTTGGAGGCCTGCCCCTTTCCCAGCGCGCAGCGCACGATCGACGTGTCCGGCGACGGCAGAAACAATCAAGGATTCCCCGTGAGGACTCTGCGCGACCGGATCGGCGCGCAGGGGATCCGGATCAACGGCTTAGCGATCCTGAACGAAGAACCCGACCTGCTGCGGCATTATCAGGAGGACGTTATCGTCGGCCCGGACGCGTTCGCGTTGGAGGCGGCGAACTACGCCACGTTTTCCGACGCGATGCTGAAGAAATTGCTGCGCGAGCTGTCGCCCGCCGCGACGGTCTAGAGAAGCGCGAGCAATGCGACAGTAATCAGCCCCCAGGCTGAAACGGCCATCGCCATCCATAAGCCCGTGGTCTGAATAGCAGGCAAACGGGCTGCTTGCGCCTTGGCGCCGCGCTGGGTTCGTCCCGTCTGATGGTCCATGGACATCGTCTTTTCCATGGCGTTTCTCCATATTGCCGCCCCTGTGTAGGGCTCAGTCCTTAAAACGATGCCGAAAGCTTTCCGGAACGTCACCCCCTTTTTTGCAAAAATTAGCGGCGAAGAACGCCTAGCGCGAAGGCAGTGATCGACCTCACAAGATCGAAAACACAGCCAATTTAAATTTTTTCTTTCTTTTTTATGATGTTGTCGACGTTATCGGAAGTTCTAGATGACCTCTGACCTGCCTAATTTTTAAGCAGACACCGTCTAACAAAATAAACGCGCGCAACCATCCCCTCGCCGAATCGGGGCTTTAATTTCTGATTTGGAAGAGAATGGGGCGAGTGACCGGGGTCGAACCGGCGACATTTCGGACCACAACCGAACGCTCTGCCACTGAGCTACACCCGCCGCGCCGGGCGCATGTAAGGTTCAGTTCGCCGGGAAGTCAAGTCACGACCTCGGCTCAATCGCGAGACCGCCATAAAAGCGGCAGGCCGTTGTTGCCAAGCCCATGGTCCCGGGCCTATTCGATGAGCTTTCCCAAGCGCCAAAAAAGGCCCAGCCATGCTCGATATCTCACCAGCCTTCGCCAATCTCGGCACGGAAACCGCCTTCAGCGTCCTGGCGCGCGCGAAGGCGCTGGAGGCGCAAGGGAAATCAATCATCAATCTCGGCATCGGCCAGCCGGATTTCGCGACCCCCGAGCATATCGTGGAGGCGGGAGTCAAAGCGCTGCGGGACGGCCATCATGGCTACACCCCGGCCAACGGAGTGCTGCCGCTGCGCGAGGCCGTGTGCCGCTACGTGGCCAAGTATCACGGCGCGGACATCACCCCGGATCGAGTGCTGGTGGTGCCGGGCGGCAAGGTGACGATGTATTTCGCGATCACGCTGTTCGGCCGGCCCGGCGTGGAGATCATGTTCCCGAACCCAGGCTTCCCGATCTACGAGTCGACGATTCGCTTCTCCGGCGCCACCGCGGTGGGCTATCCGCTGGCCGAAGCGCACGCCCACGCCCCGACCGCCGACGCCATCCTGTCGCGCATCACGCCGAAGACTCGGCTGATCATCGTCAACTCGCCCGGCAATCCGACCGGCGGCGTGATGGCCGCGGACGAGGTGGACAAGCTGGCGAAGGGGCTGGAAGCTCATCCCGACGTCGCGATCATGAGCGACGAGATCTACAGCCGCCTCGTCTATGAGGGCGATCACCGCAGCTTCATGCGCTTTCCCGCCCTCGCCGACCGGCTGATCCTGCTGGACGGCTGGAGCAAGAGCTACGCGATGACCGGGTGGCGCCTGGGATTCGGCGTCTGGCCGGCGAGCCTGATTGAAATGGCCGAGCGCCTGGCGGTGAACACTCATTCCTGCGTCAACGCCGCAGCCCAGCAGGCGGCGATCGCCGCGTTGGACGGACCGCAGGACGCCGTCGGCGCGATGGCCGAGCAGTTCGACCGCCGCCGCCGCCTCGTGGTCGATGGCTTGAACAAGCTGCCGGGCTGGCGCTGCGCCACGCCACGCGGCGCTTTCTACGCCTTCCCCAATATCGAGGGAACCGGCAAGACCGCCGAAGCGCTTCAAGCGGAGTTGCTCGACGTCGCCGGGGTGGCCACGATCGCCGGCACAAGTTTCGGGACCGCCGGAGCGGGACACCTCAGAATCTCCTACGCTGCGTCAGAATCCGCTCTCAACGAGGCGATCGAGCGCATTTCGAAGCTATAATTCCGATTTTTTGGTGCCGAAGTGGCATGTCCCGTGCTTTCGGACGGCGTAAGACAAGTTTACCGGTCGCCCCTTGAAGAAGACCAAGATCGGATGAAATAGGACGAGCTTCTAAACACCGCGCTTCGGATCATTCCGCGGCGCCCCACGGACTGGTCTTCTTCGCGCCCTTTTCTCTAGAATTGGGCGTCGGTTGGCGGTCGAACGAACAGGTAGAGCCATGAAGAAGATTGAGGCGGTCATTAAGCCGTTCAAACTGGACGAGGTGAAGGAAGCTCTGCACGAGATCGGCATCCAGGGATTGACGGTCACCGAGGCCAAAGGCTTCGGCCGACAGAAAGGCCACACCGAGCTTTATCGCGGCGCCGAGTACGTCGTTGATTTTCTGCCCAAGGTGAAGATCGAGGTCGTGATGGACGACGCGATGGTCGATCGCGCCGTCGAGGCCATCCAGCAAGCCGCTCAGACCGGGCGCATCGGAGACGGCAAGATTTTCGTAAGTTCGATCGAGGAAGCCGTCCGCATTCGCACCGGCGAACGCGGCAGCGACGCGATCTGACCCCCCTCTTCCCCTAACAACCTTTTTTTGCAACCACGGGAAAACGCTATGTCAGACGTTAAAAAAGTTCTGCAGTTGATCAAAGACAACGACGTCAAGTACGTCGACTTCCGCTTCACCGACCCGCGCGGCAAGTGGCAGCACACCGCTCAGCATGTCGTGACGGTGGACGAAGACATGCTGACCGAAGGCATCATGTTCGACGGTTCGTCGATCGCCGGCTGGAAAGCGATCAACGAGAGCGACATGACGTTGCTGCCCGACCTCAGCTCCGCCGTCATGGATCCGTTCGCGGCCCAGGCCTCGCTGATCCTGTTCTGCGACGTGCTCGAGCCCTCGACCCGCCAGCCCTACTCGCGCGATCCGCGCTCGATCGCCAAGCGCGCCGAAGCCTATCTGAAGAGCAGCGGCGTCGGCGACACCGCCTATTTCGGTCCTGAAGCCGAATTCTTCGTGTTCGACGACGTGCGTTTCGGCTCGAGCATGAACGAAGCCTTCTATCATCTTGATTCAGAAGAGTATCCTGGCAATAGCGGCAAGGAATACGAGGACGGCAACCGCGGTCATCGCCCGGCCGTGAAGGGCGGCTATTTCCCGGTTCCGCCGGTCGACAGCGGCACGGATCTGCGCGCCGAGATGCTGAGCGTCCTGGCCGACATGGACGTCGAAGTCGAAAAGCACCACCACGAAGTGGCGCCGAGCCAGCACGAACTGGGCATCAAGTTCGCGACGCTGCTCAAGACCTGCGACAACATGCAGAAGTACAAGTACGTCGTGCAGATGGTCGCCCATTCCTATGGCAAGTCCGCGACCTTCATGCCGAAGCCGATCTACAAGGACAACGGCTCGGGCATGCACTGCCATCAGTCGATCTGGAAGAACAAGAAGCCGCTGTTCGCGGGTTCGGGTTACGCCGATCTGTCTGAGACCGCCCTGCACTACATCGGCGGCATCATCAAGCACGCCAAGGCGATCAACGCCTTCTCCAACCCGACCACCAACAGCTACAAGCGTCTGGTGCCGGGCTACGAGGCCCCCGTGCTGCTGGCCTACTCCTCGCGCAACCGTTCGGCCTCCTGCCGTATCCCGTTCGCGTCCAGCCCGGCCGGCAAGCGCGTTGAAGTCCGCTTCCCCGATCCGTTGGCGAACCCGTACCTGGCCTGCGCCGCCATGCTGATGGCCGGCCTCGACGGCATCATCAACAAGATCAACCCCGGCCAGGCCATGGACAAGAACCTCTATGACCTGCCGCCGAAGGAGCTGAAGAAGGTTCCGACGGTGTGCGCCTCGCTGCAGGAAGCCATCGACAACCTCGACAAGGACCGCGCCTTCCTGAAGAAGGGCGACGTGTTCACCGATGACGCGATCGACGCCTACATCGAGTTGAAGAAGGAAGAGATCGACCGCTACAACACGACTCCGCATCCCGTGGAATTCGAGATGTACTACAGCGGCTAGCTGCTGTATCACGTTTCACGATTCTCGTGGATGAACTGGCGGCCCGAGCGATCGGGCCGCCTTTTCATTTCACGATTTGCCTTGGCCGGCAGATAAGAAAAAGGATAATGAATGTAGATGGTTCCGGACGCAGGTTCGCGTCTTTTCCCCCCTTCACCTCTAACCCCGGCGCCTCTATATCACTCTCACGCGCTGGCTTTTGATTGGATTGAGTAACGGTGGCTGCTCCCGCTCGAAATTCTGCATTTCGCGACAAGCGGTATACGATCCCGGTCTTGACCGTCGATATGCTGACGCCTCCCTATTTGACGCGGCTGTGGTCTCCGACGCAGCTGATCATCAAGGACTTCGCAGGCACAATCGCCGTGGGGGATCGGCTGACCGGCGGCTTCAAATTCGATGAACGCGCGGTAGGCGGCTACTTTGAAGCCAAGGTGGTGCGCGTCGACACGACGCGAAAAATGATCGGCGCGCAGTTCACTTGGCTGAGCCCAGAGGGACAGGCCCTGCTGGAGCGCAACAATCAGATCCCGGCGGAGGAAGCGCCGCTGCAAAGCAAGACGCTTATCGTCAATCTGATGCACAGCACGATCAACTGGTCGCTGTCGGGTCTGCTCGCCGACCAGTTCTTCACGGAGATGCCGCCGGGACAACAGGTCCGCGGTCTGATCCGCATATCTAAGTCAGTTCAGGCCGGCGTGTTCAACGCGCTAGTGATCCGCGTCAACATGGAGCGCCATACGTTGGCGCTCAAATTCGGCACTCTGCCGCCCGACACCTTCGCGTTGCTTGAGAACGCGATGAAGAAATCGGGCTAGGACGCTCCTCCGGCGTCCGACCGCGGTCAGTCCTGTTCGCGGCGCATGACTCGCGCCTTGTCGCGCTGCCAGTCCTTGTCCTTCTCCGCCGCGCGTTTGTCGTGCTTCTTCTTGCCCTTGGCGATCCCGATCTCGACCTTGGCGATGCCGCGATCGTTGAAGTAGACCGAGAGCGGCACGATCGTGATGCCTTCGCGCTTGATCGCCCCCAGAAGCTTATTGCGCTGGCGCCGATGGACCAGCAGCTTGCGCGGCCGCCGCTCTTCGTGATTCATCCGGTTCGCCGCCTTGTAGGGCGGGATGTACATCCCGAACAGGAACAGCTCCCCGCCCCGTTCGCCGGCGAAAGATTCCGACAGGCTAGCCTGTCCGCCGCGCAGGACCTTCACTTCGCTGCCCTGAAGCACCAGGCCCGCTTCGAACGTCTCCTCGATCAGATAGTCGAAGCGGGCGCGGCGGTTCTGCGCTGCGTATTTGTCGGTCTCGCGCGCCATCTCAGCTCAGCAGGCCGGCCTGCTTCAGGGCCGCCTGCACCTTGGCTTTGTTGGCCTCCGCGACGGGCGCCAACGGCAGACGGCATTCCTCCGAGCAGATCCCGAGGAGCGACGCCGCGTACTTCACGGGGCCAGGGCTGGCTTCCGAGAACATCGCGTCATGCACCGCGACCAGCTTCAGGTTGATCGCCTGCGCCGTCGGCCAATCGCCCTTCGCCCAGGCGGCATGCATCTCAGCGCATAATTTCGGGGCGATGTTCGCCGTGACCGAGATGCAGCCGTTCCCGCCCTGCGCCAGATAGGGCAGCGTGGTGTGGTCTTCGCCCGAGAGCTGGGTGAAGCCCTTGTTGAGCCGCTCCAGCGACTTCAGCGTGCGCAACGGACGCGCGAGATCCTGGGTCGCGTCCTTCACGCCGACGATGCGCGGCAACTCCGCCAGCCGCGCCATCGTCTCAATCGAGATGTCGACGATCGAGCGCGGCGGGATGTTGTAGAGGATGATCGGAATGTCGGAGGCGTCATGGATCGCCTTGAAATGCTGATAGAGCCCCTCCTGAGTGGGCTTGTTGTAATAGGGCGACACGCTGAGGACGGCGTCCGCGCCAACCTTCTGCGCATGTTGAGTGAGCGCGATCGCCTCCTTCGTGGAGTTGGAGCCGGCGCCGGCGATCACGGGAGCGCGGCCGGCCGTCACCTTCACGCAGGCTTCGACCACCTTATGGTGCTCTTCATGGCTGAGGGTCGGGGACTCTCCGGTCGTGCCGCAGGGGATCAACCCGCTCGTCCCGGATTTGAGCTGCAGATCCACCAGTTTCTCGAACGCGGCCAAATCCAGCTCGCCGTTGCGGAAAGGGGTGATCAGGGCAGTCATCGAACCGCGGAAACGGATCGTCGGGTCAGTCATGGAGCGATCTCCTCGCCTCTTGAAATGGGGGCCGTAACCGCAGCCCGGTTTTGGAAGATCTCTAGTAACGGCCTCGGCGCCCCCGTGGGAAGCCCCGTTTTATGAGAACTGTCAGCGGTGGCGGTCGGACGATCGATCCCCTATCCTCTGCGTCATGTCGCGAGTCGCCCGATTTCCCTTCCGTTTGTCCTCCGCAGCCCTGGTTCTGGCCGCCGGTTGGGCGTTCCCTGCAGCCGCCCAGAAATTGCCGGCGGAGACCTATCGCCAGGCCCTGGCTTGGTCGGAAACCGGCCGGCTGAACGAGGCGCGCTTCGCCATCGACGCGCCCAGCGATCCGCTGTTCGACAAGCTGCTGCGCTGGACCGACTACACGAAGAGCCGTGGCGGCTCCCAATTCAGCGAGCTGGCCGACTTCATCCAGGCGAACCCGGAATGGCCAAACCAAGCCGCGCTGCGCAAACGAGCGGAGGAGTTGCTCCGCCTTGAGCCAGATCCGTCCCGCGTTTTGGCCTGGGTCGCGAAATCTCCTCCATCCAGCCGCGACGGCCGCATCGCCGAAGCGTTGGCCCTGCGCGCGACTGGGCGCGAGGCAGAGGCCACGCGCGCCTTGCGTCGGGTCTGGGTTGAGGAATCCTTCGGCGCGGTGGAGGAAACCGAATTCCTGAGGCAGCATGGCGCGGCGCTGACCCCGGCGGATGAGGCCGCGCGGCTTGACCGGCTGCTCTGGCGGGGCCAACCGGATCCGATCAAGCGTCAGTTGCCACGGGTCGACCCAAGCCGTCGAGCGCTGGCGGAGGCGCGATTGCGCTTCCAGTCGGGCGCAGTCGCCGGCGGGCCGCAAGGGACCGAAGCGGCGCTTCAAAAGCTGTCGCCCGCTCTGCGCCAAGACGCCGGGCTGCTCTACGATCGGGCGCGGCAGGCGCGCAAGACGAACGACGACGCGACCCTGAAGCAGATCCTCACCCAGCCGATCGCCGAGCCCGTCCGTCCTGATCTCTGGTGGAACGAGCGCGAGCCGAGCGCGCGCCGCTTCATCGACGCGGGCGACCTCGCCGCCGCCTACAAGACGGTGTCGTTGCACGGCCTGCCCACCACAAGCCCGGATTGGGCGGACGCGGAGTGGATGGCTGGCTGGATCGCCCTGAAGCAGGCTCAGGCGCCGCTCGCGCTCAAGCATTTCGCCGCGGCTCATGATCAGGCGAAGACGCCGATCTCACGGGCGCGCGCCGCCTTCTGGGCCGGACGCGCGGCCGAGACCGGGCCGAAGCCCGCTGACGCAAAGGCTTGGTTCGAGCGTGGCGGGGCCCACATCACCACCTTCTATGGCCAGTTGTCGCTCGCCAAACTGGGACGGACGGATACGCTTCGGCTGCCGGCCGACCCCAAGCCGACCCCGGCGGCGACCAGCGCCTTCACCAAGCGCGAGACGGTTCAAGTCGTCGAACGCTTGATCGCGATCGGCGAGCGCAACCGGATCGACCCATTCCTGTTGCGCCTGGCCGAGATCGCTCCCGATCCGCAGACGGCGGCGCTGGCCGCCGCGATGGCGCAGCAGCAAGGGCGGCTTGATCTCGCCGCCCTCATTGGACGGCGCACCCTGCGCGACAGCGGCGCGCTGTTGGTGGAGGCGAACTACCCAATCCTTCCGATCGAGAGCAACGGGCCTGAGCTTGCGCTGGTCCATGGCCTGATCCGGCAGGAAAGCAACTTCATGGTCGACGTGGTCAGCCGCGCCGGGGCCAAGGGACTGATGCAGTTGCTGCCAAGCACGGCGAAGGAGACCGCCAACAAGATCGGCGTCGCCTATCACGAACCCCGACTGACCCAGGACATCGGCTACAACACTCTGCTCGGGCAAGCCTATCTCGCTCGCGTGCTGGACGGCTTCAACGGGGCCTACGTTCTGGCGCTGGCCGGCTACAACGCCGGCCCGGGCCGCGTCCGCCAGTGGATCGCCGCGCGCGGCGACCCGCGCCAAGACGGCGTCGATCTGATTGATTGGATAGAGGCGATCCCCTTTCCAGAAACCCGCGGATATGTTCAGCGCGTGCTTGAAGCGACGGTGATCTACCGTCTGCGCTTGTCGCGGGCGACCCCGTCGGCGTCGGCGGCGCGCGATCTCGCGTCGCTTGGTCCGTCCTGGTGCCTGGTGGGCTGCCCGACGCGGTTGGCGATGGACGCGCCCAATGCTGGCGACTGAAGGGGTCGAACGACGCTTTCGTTCGTTCGACGGTCTGGATCTGGCCTGGATGGACTATCCCGGACCGCGCGACGCCAAGCGCCTTCCGATGGTCTGCCTTCCCGGCCTCACCCGCACGACCCAGGATTTCATCCGGCTCGCCAGTCGGCAGGCGAAGAATCGGCGCGTGATCGTGCAGGAATATCGCGGGCGCGGGCGATCCGCCTGGCCAGCCCTGGCCGATGGCTATTCCGCCACCGCCCATATCGAGGATCTGCGCCATCTTCTGGTGGTGGCCGGGGTTCATCGCGCGGTGTTCGTCGGCAGCTCCTTCGGCGGCCTGCTGTCCATGGCCTTCGCCAGCGTGCAGCCAACCGTGGTGGCCGGGGTGGTGATGAACGACATCGGCCCCAGTTTTGGCGGCGGGCTGGGCCGCATCCGCCAGTTCATCGGCGATCCGCCCTACCCAGCCGACATGATCGAGGCGGAGTCGATCATGCGGACCCGTTTTCCCCATCTGCCGGCGCGCGACGACGCCGGCTGGCGCATGGTGACGGCGACGACGTTCGAGCCGGACGGCCAGGGTCGGATGAAGCCGAATTGGGACCCGCGCGTGGTCCGCCTGATGGACGCCGGCGACGCGCCGGACCCCTGGGTGCTGTTCCATGCGCTAAAGCCCTTGCCGGTGCTGGTGTTTCGAGGCTCAATTTCAGACGTGCTGACGCCGGAAACGCTGGAAGCCATGGCTCAGGCCCATCCGGGTCTGATAGCCGTTACCGTTGCCGGCGTCGGCCATACGCCGGCCCTGGACGAACCCGATGCGGAGCCCGCGTTAGATGACTTCCTCAATCGATTTTAGCGCGATCCCGACGATCGATGACGTCCGCGCGGCCGCCACGAGACTGGCGCCGCATATCGTCACCACGCCCTTGCTGGAGTCTCCAGCGCTTAACGCGCGGATCGGCGGACGGCTGCTGATCAAGGCGGAATGCCTGCAGCGCACCGGATCCTTCAAGTTCCGCGGCGCTCTCAACCGCCTGATGATGATCCCGGAAGCGGACCACAAGCGCGGCGTCGTCGCCTTCTCCTCCGGCAATCACGCGCAAGGCGTGGCGGCGGCGGCGCAGCAGCTGGGGATGCCGGCTGTGATCGTCATGCCGGCCGACGCGCCGCTGATGAAGATCAACAACACCAAGGGCTATGGCGCTGAAGTGCGGCTCTATGACCGCGACAAGGAGGACCGGCTGGCGATTGCGCACAGCTACTCCAACGGACGTGGCATGACGCTGGTGCCGCCGTTCAATGACGCAGGCGTGATCGCCGGCCAGGGCACAGCCGGGTTGGAGCTCGCGGCGCAGGCCCGCGCGATGGGCGCGGAGATCGACGCGGTCTCGATCTGCTGCAGCGGCGGCGGGTTGGCGGCGGGCGTCGCGATCGCCGTGCATGACAGCTTCCCGGACGCCCGTTTCCACACGGCGGAGCCCGCCGGCTTCGACGACGGAGCCCGCTCCTTCGCCGCCGGCAGGATCGAGAGCAATTCCAAGACCTCCGGCTCGATCTGCGACGCGCTGTTATCGCCATCCTTGGGCGACATAACCTTCCCAGCGCTGCGCAATCTGGGAGCCACCGGCCTTGTGGCGACCGATGACGAGGCGCGCGAAGCCATGATCGCCGCCTTCATCCATCTGAAGCTGGTGCTGGAGCCGGGCGGCGCGATCGCGCTGGCCACCCTGCTGAACGGCAGGATCGACACGAAGGGCAAGACCGTGGTCGCCATCGCCTCCGGCGGCAACGTCGATCCCGCCCTCTACATCGAAACCCTTGGGAGAGCCGCATGACCGCGCATCGCGAGCTGTTCGATCTACCGCGTGAGATCTGCTGGCTGAACGCCGCCTATCTCGGCCCCTTGCCCAACCGCACGACCGAGATCGGCTTGGCGGCGGTGAAGCGCAAGGCCCATCCCTGGACCATCACGCCGGTCGACTTCCACACCGAGGTTGACGAAGTGAAGGCGCTCTATGGCCGTTTGATCGGGGCCAAGCCGCAGGAGATCGCGATCATTCCCTCCACCAGCTACGGCGTGGCGACGATCGCGGCCAACATCCCGCTGCCCGCTGGCAAGACCGTGGTGGTTCCCGCCCAGGAGCACACCTCCGCCTACCACGCTTGGGTGCGCTCGGCGCGGAAGTCGGGCGCTCATGTCCGCGTGACCGCGCGCGGAGCGAACCAAAGCTGGGGCGAGGCGATCCTCGACGCGATCGACGCCGACACGGCGGTCGTCTCGGTCCCGGCCTGCCATTGGTCGGACGGGCGTCGCTTCGATCTGCCGGCGATCGCTGAGAAGGCCCGCTCCGTCGGCGCGATCCTGGTGATCGACGGAACCCAATCCATCGGAGCCTGGGCCTTTGACGTCGCCGAAATCGATCCTGATTTCGTGATCTGCAGTTGCTACAAATGGCTGTTGGGGCCGTACACGCTCGCCTTCCTGTACGCCGCGCCGCGCTGGCACGGCATGGAGCCGCTGGAGCTGTCGCCCTTCAATCGCGCGGGGGTGCGCGAGTCCGAAGGCGTGCTTGAGCCGCTTGAGGAGCTGATCCCGGACGCCGCGCGCTTCGACATGGGCGAGCGCAGCAACTTCATCACCTTGCCGATGATGATCGCCTCCCTGGAGCTGCTGCTGGAGATCGGCGTGCCGGCGATCCAGGCCAACAGCGACCGGCTGAACCAGCTGATCATCGAGGGCGCCGCGCGGCGCGGGTTTCATGCGCCCGCCGATCGCGCGCCGCACTTAATGGGCCTGCGCAAGCCGGGCGGCGTCACCCATGCGCATAATGCGGCGCTGAAGCAGCAGGGCGTTCATGTCTCCGTGCGCGGCGACGCCTATCGGATCAGCCCGCATATCTACAACGACCAGAGCGATGTCGATCGTCTGCTCGCTGGTCTCGCGGCTCTATCGGCGCAGGCGGCCTGATGTCCAAGAAGTTCGACCGCGCGGATTCCGACGCGCGCGCCCTGCGCGCGGCCTACAAGGAACTCGGCATGATGCTGAGCGAAGAGGCCGTCGATCTCCGCGCCGAGATCCATGAGCAGTTCTACCCCGTCTTCGGCCTCGTCGTCGGCCAGCAGCGTCGTTTCGTGCAGCGCCGCTCGCGCCAATGGGACGAGCTGTTCCGGGAGTTGGCTCATCGCCTGTTTCACTATTCGGCGGAAGTCGAGGAAAAGGTGGTCTATTCCCTCGCAGTCGAACGACAGGGAGAGCTTCAGGAGGTGCTGGAGCGGATCCGCAAACGCAAGTCGGAAGCCGATCAGTTGATCCGCGCGATCAGTTGGCGCATGCGGCAGTACATGGCCGGCGATGAGTTGGATACGGAGTCCGTCTATGATTTCTGCCTGCAGGTGGAGCAGGCCGCGCAGTTCTTCCAGTTCACCTCTCTGGTCCTGCTGCAATCCCGCAGCCGCAACGCGCAGGTCGCGCATGACCCCCAGTTCAAGGATCTGGACTGGGACGAGTT
>JBMLRS010000325.1:3605-6062 GCA_049240905.1 Elsteraceae bacterium | reverse complement strand
AGCCGGGCGCCCGAGCCGGCGACGATCGACGCGCCTGTCGAGCGGCCCCAGGCCGCCGCCGCGCCTCCTCCCGCTGCGCCTGCTCCCGCCCCGCCGCCAACCGCCCCTGCCGCCGCCCCTGCGCCAGCCGCCGCGCCGCCACCGCCGCCGCCGCCGCCCGGTCGTCCGCGTCCCGCCGCCCCAGCGCGCGACGACTCGGCGGAATCCTTGACTCGACCAGCCCGCCCACCGCGCGCGCCGCGCCCCTGATCCGATGGCCAACGATCGCGAGCCGCAGGATTGGGAACGGCAGGATTGGGATGAACCGCCCGCCATCGAGTTGCCGGGTCCCCTCAGTCTGCTGCCCAGCCTTCCGCGTTCGGTCCAGATCGGGCTCGCGCTGGCTTGGTGGATCGTCGCCACCGTCTCCTACAAGGCGATCGGCATGGGAACGGTGCCTGCGGCGTTGGTGACGTTGATCAGTCTCGTCGCCTGCGCGGCCTCTGTGCTGCTCTATCTCTGGACCCGCCGCAGCGCTTGGCGGGATCTGGAGCGGGAGGAGTTCTGGAAGCTGTGCGGCTGGCTGGCGATTGGCGCGATCGTTCTGACCAGCTTGCCCGGGGTCTTGACCCCGCTGATCGTTCTGTTGGTTCTGGCCTGCTACGCGGTGATCGTGTTTCCACTGCAGCTCCTTCGCTGACGCGCGAGAGCGACCGCTGCGACAAGTCTGCGAGGGCGAGGCGCTTCTTAACGACGATCATTTCATGTAAAAATACGCCGCACTGACGTTAACCGGGGCTGTGGCGGATGGGCGTTGAGTTTCTGGGGCTGCTCCGGGCGACGGCGTTCGCCGCGACAATGGGTCTGAGCGGCGTGGCTCAGGCGGAGCAGCCGCTGCGCTTCACCACAGAAGAATACCCGCCCTTCAATTTCACTGACTCGAAAGGAACGCTCGTCGGCATCGCGACCGACATCCTTCTCGAGATGACCAAACGCGCGGGCGTCAAGGCGACCTTCGAGATCATGCCCTGGATCCGCGCCTATAACGAGGCGCTGAACAAGCCGGACACCTGCGCTTACTCAACCACCGTGACCGAGGCGCGCCAGGAGCTTTTCCAATGGGTCACGCCTCTGCTGCACAATGATTGGGTGATCTTCGCCCGCGTGGACAATGCTCAGAAGGTGTCGTCGCTCGCGGACTTGAAGGGGCGGCGCATCGGCGTCTACCACGGAGGCGCCATCGAAACCTTCCTCCAGCGCGAAACGGGCTTCATCCTGGAGTCCGCGATCAGGGACGATCTCAACCCCGTGAAACTGAGCAAGGGCGAGATCGACTATTGGGCGACTGGCGGCGCGCTGGGACAGGCGCTGACCCTCAAGGCGCAGATCAAGACAATTCGCCCGGCCTTTAGTTTTCGCGACGTCGAGCTAGGCCTGGCCTGTAATAAAGTTGTGCCCGAGACGAAGATCGCCGCGCTCCGAGCGGCCTTGGCCGCGATGACCAAGGAGGGCGTGATCGAGAAAATCCAAACCCGTTATTGGCTTGAGTTCTAGCCCGACGGACGCCTCGATCTTCGCGAAACGGTCATCAAAGCGTCAGAAAAACGGACGCTCAACCCGGCTAAGGTCAGTTCCTTCGAACGACGTCATCGCAGCGCCGCCGCGCGCGCCCTCTGTTCGGCGGGGGCAAGTCCCGTTATGACTCCTTGTTCTCCACTGGGGGGCAAGCATGAAGGGCGTGAGCGCTGCCGTCTTTGCGATTGTCCTGGGATGCGCCGGCGCCTCCCGCGGCCATGAACCCCTGCGTTTGACAACCGAATACTCGCCGCCGTTCAACTTCACCGACGACGCGGGAGAGGTGGTCGGCGTCTCCACCGACCTGCTGAAAGCGATCGCCAAGCGCGCCGGCGTCCCGATCACGGTCGAGTTGATGTCCTGGCCTCGCGCCTACAACGAGGCCCTCGCCAAACCCAATGTCTGCGTCTATTCGACCGCGATGGTGGAGTCCCGGATCGAGCTGTTCCAATGGGTCGGACCGCTCGCCCGCAACGACTGGGTCGTCTTCGGCAGGGAGGACGACCCCGATCCGCCGCGTAGCGTCGAGGCGCTGAAAGGCAAACGGATCGGCGTCTATCAAGGCGACGTGAAGGAGACCTTCTTCAAGCAGATGCCGGGCTACATCCTGGATTCAGCGCCGCGTGACGAGCTGAACGCGCTGAAGCTGAGCACCGGCCGCGTAGATTATTGGGTGAGCGGCGCGATGAGCGGCGCTTCCTATGTTCAGCGCAGCAGGATCACCAACATCAAACCGCTGTTCGGCTTTCGAGACGTCGAACTCGCCCTCGCCTGCAACAAGCAGGCGCCGTCGGAGACGATCGCCGCTTTGTCCAACGCGCTGAAGTCGTTCAGAGAAGAAGGCGCGCTCAAGGAGATCGAGGAGAAATACCTGCTGTCGAAGTGATCGGCTGAATGTCGCCG
>JBMLRS010000325.1:0-3595 GCA_049240905.1 Elsteraceae bacterium | reverse complement strand
TCGCCGCCTCCCGCCGATTGTTTTTGCGTTGTCGTCCTCTGGACGGCGGTTGAGCTCTCCCGAGTTGAGCTGCGAAATCGCCGCTCCCGTCGCAAGAAACGGATTTTGCCCGGAGCTTCTCGCCGTCAATCTCCACAGCGAGACGGGAGGCGTTCATGGCGATTGAACAACGGATCGCGGCGCTCGACTGGCCGCGCCTGACGGCGTCCTTGCAGGCGGACGGGGTCGCCAGAGCCGGCCCTCTGCTCTCGGTCGAGGAATGTCGGAGTCTGGCCGGCCTCTACGCCGATCCGGGGCGTTTCCGCTCCCGCGTCGTCATGGCGCGCCACGGGTTCGGCAGCGGGGAATATCAGTATTTCGCCTATCCCCTGCCCGATCTCGTCGCGCGGCTGCGCGAGGCGCTCTATCCGCCCCTGGCCCTGGTCGCCAACGCATGGGCCGAGCGGCTCGGCGCGCCCACCCGCTATCCGGAGAGCCTGCCGGAAATGCTGGATCGTTGCCGTGAGGCAGGTCAGACCCGCCCCACCCCGCTGCTGCTCTCCTATCAGGCCGGGGACTATAACTGCCTGCATCAGGACCTGTATGGGGAGCACGCCTTCCCGCTCCAGGCCGTGTTCCTGCTGTCGGACCCGGACCAGGATTTCGAAGGCGGCGAGTTCGTGCTGGTGGAGCAGCGGCCGCGCATGCAAAGCCGTCCGCGCGTCTTCCAGCTCAAGCAGGGCGAGGCGCTGATCTTCGCGGTCAACCACCGGCCGGTTCAGGGAGCCAAGGGCGTCTATCGCACCGCGCTCCGTCATGGCGTCAGCACGATCACGCGCGGGCGACGGATGACCGCCGGGATCATTTTTCACGACGCGACGTGATCCCACGTCACCGCTAGATCTAGCGGGATGAGGCCGCTTGGGCTACTGAATGCGGATTGACCCCGCGCCGGAAACCAAGCTGACCGTGAAACATCTGCTGCTGATCAACGGCAACACGACCGAGAGCATCACGGCGGCGCTCGCGAACCGCGCGCGCGCCATGTTCTCAGGGCGCGCGAAGATCATCGAGCGCTCCGCCGTCTTCGGTCCGCCCTACATCGAAAACCGCACCGACGCGCTGATCGCCGGCCACGCCGTGCTGGCGACCGCCGCCGCCGCGATCGAGGAAGCCAAGACCCCGTTCGACGCCGCCGTGATCGCTTGCTTCGGCGAGCCGGGCCTGGGCGCGATGCGCGAGGCGACGCCCTTCCCCGTGGTCGGCATGGCCGAAGCCGGCATGTTGACGGCCATGCAGGTCTGCACGCGCTTCGCCATCCTCACCCCGGGCGTCCGCTGGCCGGCGATGTTGTGGGAGCTGGCCGGCCATTACGGCGTGCGCGACCGCTGCGCCGGCATTCGCCCGCTGGATATGGGCGGCGTGCAGTTGGCGCAGGATCCGGACGCCGCGCTGGACCGCGTCGTGGCGGCGGCGGAAGCCCTGATCGCGGAGTCCGGGGCCGACGCGCTGGTGATCGGCGGCGCGGCTTTGCTGGGGGTCACGGACGCGCTGCGCCAGCGCCTCAGCGTCCCGGTGATCGACAGCCTGGCCGCCTCGGTCGGCATGGCGCTGACTCTGGCGGATCTCAAGCTCGGCAAGCCCCGGTCGGGCGCCTTTGCGCCGCTCGGCCCGCGCCGGATGGCCGGCGTCGACCCCGTGCTCACCCGCTTCCTGAGCGGACAATCGTGAGCGCGGCGGAGAATCTTCCGCGCCCGATCGACCGGGCGCGCGAAATCCTGAACGACGTCTTCGGCTTCAAGAATTTCCGTCCCGGCCAGGAGGAGATTGTCCAGGCCGTGCTGGACGGCGAGGACGTGATGGCCGTGATGCCCACCGGCAGCGGCAAATCGCTCTGCTATCAGCTCCCAGCCCTGGTGAGGGACGGACTGACGGTCGTGGTCTCTCCGCTGATCGCCTTGATGCGCGACCAGGTCGGCCAGCTCCGCGCCTACGGCGTCTCCGCCGCCAGCCTCAACTCCGCTAACGACATGACGGAGAACCGGCGGGTGCGCGACATGCTGCGCGACCGCAGCCTGCGCCTGCTCTATGTCGCGCCGGAGCGGCTGACCCGCGAGGACACGGTCGATCTGCTGCGCGAGGGCGGCGCCTCGCTGCTGGCGGTCGACGAGGCGCATTGCGTCTCGCAATGGGGCCATGATTTCCGGCCGGAATATCTGTCGCTCGGCCATATGCGCGAGGCGCTGGGCGGGGTGCAGACCATCGCGCTGACCGCCACCGCCGACGCGCCGACCCGCGCGGACATGATGGAGCGGCTGTTCCCGACCGAGCCGCGCTTCTTCCTGCGCAGCTTCGATCGGCCGAACCTGAAGCTGGCGATGTCGCCGAAATCCCGCGCCTCCAAGCAGCTCGACGCTTTCCTGGACAAGCATCGCGGCTCCAGCGGCATCGTCTATTGCTCGTCGCGCAAGGGCACGGAGGAGATGGCGAATTCCCTGCGCCAGGCCGGCCATCGCGCGCTGCCCTATCACGCCGGGCTGGACCAGGAGGTGCGCAGCGCCAACCAGGATGTTTTCCTGCAGGAGGACGGGGTGGTGATGGTCGCCACCGTCGCCTTCGGCATGGGGATCGACAAGCCGGACGTGCGCTTCGTCGCCCACGCCGACCTCCCCTCCAACGTCGAGGGCTATTACCAGGAGATCGGCCGCGCCGGGCGCGACGGCCTGCCGGCCGACACGCTCACGCTCTATGGCCTGGACGACATGCGCCTGCGCCGCCTGCAGATCGAGCAGTCGGACGCGCCGGAAGCCCGCAAGCGGATCGAGCGCCAACGCTTCAACGCCCTCATCGCGCTGTGCGAGGCGCCGCGCTGCCGCCGCCAGACGCTTTTGTCTTATTTCGGCGAGGCGTCGGAGCCCTGCGGCAATTGCGATCTCTGCATCGAGGGGGTGGAGACGTTCGACGGCACGCTGGAAGGCCAAAAGGTCATGTCCGCGATCCTGCGCACGGGCGAGCGCTTTGGCACCGAGCATCTGGTGAACATCCTGGTCGGCAATGCGACCGACGCCGTGCGCCAGCGCCAGCATGACCAGATCCCGACCTTCGGCGTCGGCGCCGACCGGCCCGCTGGGCAATGGCGCTCGATCTTCCTGCAGCTCTACGCCGCCGGGCTGATCAATCTGGAGATCGCCGATTACGGCGGCTGGAGCGTGACGGAGCTGGGCCGCCAAACCCTGAAAGCCCGCTCCCGCATCGATCTGCGCACGGACGTGCTGGCCCAGAGCGCGAGCAAGCGCTCGACCAAGCCCGCCGCGCAGGTCCCCGTCTCCGGCGGCGACCGCCCCCTGCTGGAGGCGCTGAAGGAGCTGCGCCGCGATCTGGCCAAGGCGCAGAACGTGCCCGCCTATGTCGTCTTCGCCGACCGCAGCCTGATGGAGATGGCCGCCAACAAGCCGCGCAGCCTGGCGCAAATGCGCGAAATCCACGGGGTCGGCCAGGCCAAGCTCGACCGCTTCGGCGCCGCCTTCCTGGCCGTGATCAACGAATTTTAAGCGCACGCCAGATATTGAACGTTCAATAATTGTGGTTTATCTCCGGATGCATGACGCCGGAGCAG
>JBMLRS010000324.1:3476-5535 GCA_049240905.1 Elsteraceae bacterium | reverse complement strand
TTAGCGGACCGGCGGGGCGTACATCAGGCCGCCCTTGTTCCACAGATTGTTGATGCCGCGCTCGAGGCCCAGCGGGGTCTTGGGGCCAAGCGTGGCTTCATAGATCTCGCCGTAGTTGCCGACGGCCTTGATCACGTTCAAGGCCCACTTGTCATCGAGCTGCGCGCCCTTCGAGAAGCCGGCTTCGCCGCCCAGGAAGCGCTTGATTTCCGGGTCCTTGGTCTCGGCGGCGATCTTTTCGACGTTCGCCTTGGTCAGGCCCATTTCTTCGGCGGTGAACAGGGCGTAGACCGTCCACTTCACGACGTCGAACCACTGATCGTCGCCATGGCGCACCACGGGAGCCAGCGGCTCCTTCGAAATGGTCTCGGGCAGCACGATGTATTCGGCCGGGTTCGGCGCGACGGCGCGAGCCGAGGCGAGGTCCGAGCGGTCGGTCGTGAAGGCGTCGCAACGACCGCTGAAGAACGCGTTGCGGCTTTCGTCCGCGTTTTCGATCACCACCGGCGTGTATTTCAGATTATTCGCGCGGAAATAGTCGGCGACGTTAAGTTCGGTCGTCGTGCCCGGCTGCACGCAGATCGTCGCCCCGTCCAACTGCTTGGCGCTGGTGACGTTCAGCGACTTCTTCACCATCAGGCCCTGGCCGTCATAGAGCACCACCGGCGCGAAGTTGAAGCCGAGCGAGGTGTCGCGGCCGAAGGTCCAGGTGGTCTGGCGCGACAGCATGTCGACTTCGCCGGTCTGCAGGGCGGGGAAGCGCTGCTGAGCCGTGGTGGCCAGGAACTCGACCTTGCTGGCGTCGCCGAAAAGGGCTGCGGCGACCGCGCGGCAGATGTCCGCGTCGAGGCCGCGCATCACGCCTTGGCTGTCCGGCGCCGAGAAGCCGGCGGACGGCTGCGAGACGCCGCACTTCAACGTGCCGCGCGCCTTGATCGCGTCGAGCTGGGCGCCGGCCTGGGCTTGGCCCGCGAGCGCGACGACGGCCGCAGCCGCGAGGGCTGAGTAAATTTTCCGCATGATCCTCTCCAAATATTTTGTTTTCGCCCGTTAGGGACGCGCCTCCCTAGCCGCTTCGGGCGGCGAGGTCAAAGCCTTAAGGCGCGCGCCGGCTGTTGATTGACGCGCGTCTCGAAAGCCCGCGATCGGCCCGCCTCAATGCGCCATCAGCATGGGCAGGGTGGTGTGCTGCAGCATGTGCCGGGTCGCGCCGCCGAAGATCAGCTGGCGCAGCCGGCTCTGCGTGTAGGCGCCCTTGAAGATCAGGTCGCTGCCGAAGGCTTTCGCCTCCTGCAGGAAGACCTCGCCGGCGGTCGCGTCGGAACCGGGCAGATGGCGCGCGGCGGCGTCGATGCCGTGGCGGCCCAGATACTGCGCGATGTCCCCGGCGGTGGGGCCCGGCACGCCGAAATTCTCGACCGACACCACTTCCACGCGCTTGGCCAGCTTCAACAGCGGCAAGCCCAATGAGATGGTCCGCGCGGTCTCCGAACTGCCGTTCCAGGCGACGGTGACAACGTCGCCGATGGTGGTCGGCGCGGAGGGCACGACCAGGACCGGGCGGCCGGCCTCGAACAGAGCGGCCTCGAACAGGATTTCGGTTTCGGCCGACACTTTCAGGTCCGGCTTGCGCACGACGATCAGATCGAAAGCGCGACCGTAGCTGCCGACGAACATGGCGGCCGAGCCTTCCGCATCGACCCACTGGGCGCAAGCGGTCCCGGCCGGCGCGGTCGCCGCGTCCGGCAGGCTTTCGGCCGCGACCATCGCATGGAATTTATCGCGCAGCCGGGCCGTGCGCGCGCCGGCGTCGCGGTGCAGCCGATCCAGGTAATCCTGGCTCAAGGCGATGCCGAAATCTCCGGACGGGATGAATTCGCCGGGCGGCGGCCGCACGGACAGCCCCACCACTTCGGCGCCGAAGCGCTTGGCGACGGCGAAGGCGGCGCCGGCGACCGGTTCCGGATCGTCCTCGCTCCATAGCACGGCAAGTATTCTACGCATGTCAGCCCCCTGTCGCTTGGAGTCGTTGTCTCGACTGCCGTTAATCATTGCAAAG
>JBMLRS010000324.1:0-3466 GCA_049240905.1 Elsteraceae bacterium | reverse complement strand
GCAAGAAGATAGTCGCGCACAGTCGGCGGCAATTCATTGCAAAGCTGGGACCGCAAGCGCGATCTTCAGACTTGCGGCGGCGGACCATTCCAGGGCATCTCCAGGCCATGACCCAGCTTTCGAACACATTGACCTATGCGGCCTCCGGGGTCGACTACGATCTCCTCGACGCGTTCAAGCGCGAATGTCAGGCGGCGGCTTCCGGGACCGTCGGCGCGCTCGCCGCGCTCGGCCTGTCCGAGCCGAAGGCGGTGCGCGGCGACAGCGCCTATCTGGTCGAGACGGCGGACAGTTTCATCGCGCATGTCGAGGAAGGCCTAGGCACCAAGAATCTGGTCGCCGACGCCGTGCTGGAGAAGACCGGGGTCTCCCATTACCGCGCGATCGCGATCGATCTGGTCGCGACCATCGTGAATGATCTGATCACCTCGGGCGCGCGGCCGGCGGTGGTCGCGATGCATGCGGCGGTGGGCGACGCGACCTGGTTCGCCCACGCCAAGCGGCGCCAGGATCTGGCCGCCGGTTTCGCCGAAGGCTGCCGCCTCGCGGGGGCGGTCTGGGGCGGCGGGGAGACGCCGGCGCTTAAAGGCCTGGTGTCGGACGGCGCGATCGTGCTGGGCGGCTCGGCCATCGGCCTGATCCAGCCCAAGGCGCGGCGCATCACCGGCGACATCCAGGACGGCGACGCCATTCTGCTGGTGGCCAGCAACGGCGTGCACGCCAACGGCTTGACGCTTTGCCGCCGCATCGCGGAATCCCTGCCCGCCGGCTATCAGACCCCCATCACGCCTGACGGGCCGAGCTATGGCGAGGGTTTGCTGGCGCCGAGCGTGATCTACGCGCCCTTGATCGCCGCCTGCCAGGACGCCGCGCTGCCGATCCACTACGCCATCCACGTCACCGGTCATGGCTGGCGCAAGCTGATGCGGGCTGAGGCGAACATGGTCTATCGCGTCACTGATCCCGGTAAGCCGCCGCCTTTGTTCCGCTATCTGATGAAGGCCGGTCCGATCGCGGAGAAGGAGGCCTGGGGCACCTTCAACATGGGCGTGGGCTTCGCGCTGATCATGCCCAAGGGCGCCGCGCAGGTCGCCATCGGCCTCGCCCAGCAGAACGGCATGCGCGCCTGGATCGGCGGCGTGGTGGCGGAGGAGGGCGGCCGCAAGGCGGTGGAGATCCCGTCGCTTGGGATTGCGTGGGAAGCGGACGCGCTCGCCGTTCGGTGATTTGCGCTTGACAGGAATGGGCCGGCGCGGGCATGCCATCCGCCATGACTAAGTTCGACGCATCGCTGCGAGTGGAAGACGTGACGGCCCCGGCCGCCGCCACCATTAAGCTTGCGCTTGGACTGCTTGGCCTCGGGCTGCTGCTTAGCAGCCCCTGAGCGCATCGTAATCCCATCCAGGGGTCGGCGCTTAGGGGAAATCAAGCCGCCGGAGCGCGGTTGGAACGCCAACCAGACCTGATGAGGATCACCCCAATGCCCGATACCCAAGCCGTCGACGCCGTCGAACAGAACAATCGCGAACGCGTCATCATTTTCGACACCACCCTGCGCGACGGCGAGCAATCGCCCGGCGCCTCCATGAACATCGAAGAGAAGCTGCGCATCGCCGCCGCTTTGGACGAGATGGGCGTGGACGTCATCGAAGCCGGTTTCCCGGTTTCCTCGATCGGCGATTTCGAGGCCGTGAAAGCGGTCTCCGCCCTGGTCAAGAACGCGCAGGTCTGCGGCCTGTCGCGCGCCTCCACCAAGGACATCGACCGCGCCTGGGAAGCCTTGAAGGGCGCCCGTCGGCCGCGCATCCACACCTTCATCAGCACCAGCCCGCTGCACATGAAGTACAAGCTGCAGATGGGCGACAACGCGGTGCTGGAAGCCGTCGGCATGAGCGTCCGCCACGCCCGCAATCTGTGCGAGGACGTGGAATGGTCGGCCGAGGACGGCAGCCGCACCGAGTTCGACTTCCTGCGCCAGTGCGTTGAATTGGCGATCGATTCCGGCGCCCGCACGATCAATATCCCGGACACCGTCGGCTATGCGGTGCCGGACGAATACGCCGATCTGATCCGCCGGGTCATGAACAGCGTGCCGAACGCCGACAAGGCGATCTTCTCGGTCCATTGCCATAACGACCTGGGCTTGGCGGTCGCCAATTCGCTGGCCGCGCTGAAGGGCGGCGCCCGTCAGATCGAATGCACGATCAACGGCTTGGGCGAGCGGGCGGGCAACTGCGCGCTGGAGGAGATCGTGATGGCGCTGCGCACGCGGCCGAACGCGATGCCCTATTTCACGGGCGTGCACAGCGAGCATATCACCAAGGTCTCGCGTCTGGTTTCCACGGTCACCGGCTTCCCGGTGCAGCCGAACAAGGCGATCGTCGGCGCCAACGCCTTCGCCCATGAAAGCGGGATCCATCAGGACGGCGTGCTGAAGCATGCCGCCACCTATGAGATCATGACGCCTGAGTCGGTTGGTCTGAACCGCTCCAACATCGTGCTGGGCAAGCTGTCCGGTCGCCACGCCTTCAAGGAGAAGATGAAGGAGCTGGGCTATGAGCTGGACGAGCAGGCCCTGGGCGACAGCTTCAAGCGCTTCAAGGATCTGGCCGACCGCAAGCGCCAGCTGTTCGACGAGGATCTGATCGCGCTGGTCGACGACGTCGCCGGTCGCAGCAACGACCGGGTCAAGTTCGTCCGGCTGCGCGTGATCGCCGGCTCGGAAGGTCCGCAGAGCGCGATGCTGACCTTGGAGGTCGATGGGCGCATGGCCTCGATCGACGCGACCGGCAACGGCCCGGTCGACGCCACCTTCAACGCGGTGCGGGCGCTGGTGCCGCATGAGGCGACCTTGATGCTGTATCAGGTCCACGCCGTCACCGAAGGCACGGACGCGCAAGCGGAAGTGACGGTCCGGCTGGGCGAGGGCGGCAAGACCGTGCAGGGTCAGGGCGCCGACCCCGACACGCTGGTGGCGTCGACCCGCGCCTATGTCCACGCGCTCAACAAGCTGCTCACCAAGCGCGAGAAAACCGCCCCGGAGGCGATGAGCGCTTAGCCGGCCCCGGCTTGTTCGCCTAGCGGCGGGTCGTCCTTTCGGATGACCCGCTGTGGACATCTGGGCCCCGCTGGGCTATTGCCACGATTGTTTCACTTATCAGCGGTCCTCAAATGTTCGCCCCGATCCTCGGCTGGCTGTCAGCTGACATGGCAATTGACCTCGGCACGGCCAATACGCTCGTTTACGTCAAAGGCCGCGGCATCGTTCTGAACGAGCCGTCGGTCGTGGCGATCGCCTCGGTGCGCGGCAAGCGGCAGGTGTTGGCCGTCGGCGACGAAGCCAAGCTGATGCTGGGCCGCACCCCCGGGAACATCCAGGCGATCCGCCCCTTGCGCGACGGCGTCATCGCCGATTTCGAAGTGGCGGAGGAAATGATCAAGCATTTCATCCGCAAGGTTCACAATC
>JBMLRS010000323.1:0-3401 GCA_049240905.1 Elsteraceae bacterium | reverse complement strand
TGGCGTCCTCAGCGCGGATCGAACCGTCCGGGCGCAACCCGAGTTTCGACGGCGACATGCTCGCGGCGTAAGCGCTGACCGAGAGCGGCTGGTTCAAGGTGAGCCGGCGCTGGTCGAGCGCTTCGAACGCCATATAGAGCGTCATCATCTTGGTCAGCGACGCCGGGTATCTCAATTCGTCCGCGTTGGTCGCCATCAGGATCTCGCCGGTGTCGCTGTCCATCAGCAACGCGGCGTTCCCCGCCTCGGCCCGGCCGGCGGCGAGCGTCGCCGTCAATAAAACCATGGCGAAAGTTAGACCTGCGGCGCGAATGAGGCTGAGCATGCGGGCGACTCTCAAATCAGATTCAATGGCTTACGCACTCGATTCTATAGAGTCAGTTAAAAACTGTCTATAACCCATTGCATTAAATGATTGAATCGGAACGGACCGGGAATCGTGACAAGCGCGTCACGGTCAGTTAAACCGAGTCAAACGCTCGCCTTCAAGCGGGCGGAGCGCCATTTCGCGGCATTAATGAGGCGACGTCCAGCGTGATCACCGTCCATAGCCTGCTTGCCGAAGGGCTGCGTCAACACAACGCCCGGAACTACGAACAGGCCGAAGGTCTGTATCGCCAGGTGCTGGCGATTGATCCAACCAACTCGGACGCGCTGCATCTGATCGGCGTGCTGGCGCTGCACATCAACCGACCGGATCTGGGGCTGGACTATCTGAAGCAGGCGATCGCGATCAACGCGACCGTCGCGGCTTATCATTCCAATCTCGGCTTGACCCTTCAGGCTTTGGGGGATTCCGAAGGCGCCATCAGGGCGTTCGACGCGGCGCTGGCGCTGCAACCCAACGCGGCTGAAGTTCATAACAACAAAGGAGCGGCGCTGGAGGATCTGGGTCGGCGCGACGAAGCCCTGAAAGCTTACGCCCGCTCCTGCGCGCTGCGCGACGACGCGGCCGAGCCTTACAATAATATGGGCACCCTGTTCGCCGAGCGCGGCGAGATCGACAAGGCGATGGGCTGCTTCCGCCGCGCGATGGAGTTGGACCCGAAATTCGGCGAGCCGTTCATGAATTTAGGCATGTGCCTGATGCTGAAGGGCAAGTTCGAGGAGGGGCTGCGCCACTACGAGCAGCGCTGGCACACCCGCAAGCTGCCGTTGCGCCCGCGCGGATTCGAGCAGCCGCAATGGATCGGCCAGAACATCGCCGGCAAGACCCTGCTGATCCATGCGGAACAGGGGATGGGCGACACGTTCCAGTTCATTCGTTACGCCCCGCTGCTGGCGCGGCGCGGCGTGCGCGTCGTGGCCGAGATGCAGGTGGAGGTGATCGACGTCATCCGCCGGATGTCCTCCATCGCCGAGGTGGTGGTGACCGGGGAGCCCCTGCCCAAGTTCGACTGGCATTGCCCGACCATGAGCCTGCCTCTGGCCTTTGGCGCCAACCTCTCCAACATCCCGGCGAACGTTCCCTATCTGGACGCCGACCCGGATTTGGCGGATCTGTGGGGCGAGCGGCTGGGGCCGGCCGACGGCATGTTCACGGTGGGGTTGGTGTGGGCTGGCCGGCCGACCCACAAGAACGACCATAACCGCTCCATGACGCTGGAGATGCTGGCGCCCCTGGCGGAGATCCCTGACCTGCGCTTCGTGTCGCTGCAGAAGGGCGCCCCCGCGCGGCAGGCGGAGACGCCGCCGGCGGGCATGCTGCTGTTCGAAGCGACGGATCTGATTCACAGCTTCGCCGACACCGCCGCGCTGCTCACCCACGTCGATCTGTTGATCACGGTCGACACGTCGGTCGCCCATCTGGCCGGCGGCATGGGCAAGCCGGTCTGGGTGTTCATCCCCGATCCGCCGGAATGGCGCTGGCTGGAGAACCGGACCGACACGCCCTGGTATCCGAGCATGCGGCTCTTCCGTCGCAAGGGCGACGAGCCCTGGCCGAATGTGGTGGAGCGCGTGGCCGTGGCGCTGCGGGACCGGATCCAGGCCTTGTCCCGCAAGCGAGGGGCGGCGCAGCCTGCTAGGAAGCCGTCGGCGAAGCGTTCACCCCAAGCGCGCTCACCCAAGGGCCGTCGGGCATCTTCTCCACCAGCCCTTTGAGATTGGCGTTCCACCAGCGGCGCTGGGTGGCCAGATCATCGTCGTCGAACTGAGCCTGACGCCACGCCCCGTCCGCGGCGCTGAAGCTGACCATGTCGATCGGGAAGCCCACGTCGGCGGAACTGACGCGCGAACTGTCGAACGAGAGATAGGCGATTTTCAAGGCCGCCTCCATCGAGGTGTCGGCGCGCAGGGCGCGGTCCAGGATCGGCTTGCCATAAGCGGTGGAGCCGATCGCCAGATAGGGCGTCCGCTCGTCGACCTGAATCCAATTGCCTTCCGGATAGACCAGAAACAACGAAGGCTCCTTGTCCTCAGCCATGCGCCCACCCAGGATGGCGTGAAGGTTGAAGTCCAACCCGGATTCGATCAAGGCCGCCTTGTCCTCGGCCGCGGTGCGGCGCAGGCAGGCGGCGAAGGCGTCCACCGCCTCCATCATGTAGGGAAAGCGCCCGCCGTCGGGCTCCGCCATGCGGCGCTCCAGATCGGCCACGGTCTTGTCGCGAACCGAACGCAAACCGGAGGTCATCACCAGGAATCGGTTCTCGCCGGCGCCATGCAGACTGATCTTCCGGGCCGAGGTCAACTGCGTCCCCGCCGTGATTCGCCCGTCGGCCAGCGCGATCAACCCGCCCTGAACCTTGATTCCCACGCAAAAAGTCATCCCCCCGTACCTTCTCGTTAAATTATGTTGCGCTGCACAAAAAAGGCCCTTGACCTCAAAGGTCGCGATGTCTAACTAGGTTTCATGTTGCAGTGCAACAAGGAATGAACCCGGTTCATCCGGATCCTGGAGAGAGGCAGCGACCATGGCGACGACGACGACTTCGACACCAAAATCGCGCGCCCCAAGCAAGCGCGCTGACGCGCCTGCCGCGCCGATCAAAGCTTCAGCGCCTGCGGTCGCTAAGGCCGAGATCGCCGCCCCCGCGCCCGTTAATTCGGCCCCGGTCGCTCCAGCGGCTGTCGTTCCTGCGGCGCCGGCCGTCGCGGCCCCCAAGCCCCTGGCCGCCAAACCCGCCGCGTCGAAACCAGTCGTCGCGAAGCCCAAGGCGACCAAGGCCCCGATAATGGCGCCCGTCGCTGTGAAGACTCAAGAGATTCCGGCGGCCCCTCCGCCGGTCGCACCCCCCCCGAAAAGCGTTAAGCCGCAAGCCGCGGCCGCCGCCGTCGGGCAACCCGTGGAGAAGATCATGACGTTCACGAAAGAGCAGATGGAAAAGGCCGCCGCCCAGGCCAAGGAACAGTTCGAAAAGGCGACCACCACCGCCCGCAAGAGCTATGACGAGATCGCCGTG
>JBMLRS010000322.1:1198-4025 GCA_049240905.1 Elsteraceae bacterium | reverse complement strand
CTCCTCATCGTCGTCGAACTTGGCGACCGGCGGGTGATAGGGCGCGTTGCGGCGATGGAAGCCGACCGGCTCCGCCGCCGTCACCTGTCCGGCGTGCAGCTGATCGACCAGCGACTTCAGCAGGCTCATCTCGCCCGCCATCGCCTCGATCTCGGCGGAATTGTCCGGCGCCACTTCATGGCTGCGCTGGATGTCGCGCAGCCGGCGCACCTCGTCGCGCAGCGCCGCCGTAGTGGATTGCATAACCGCGAGCTGCTTGGCCGCCGCGCGTTGGGCCGACGTGCGGGCGATCACTTCATGCAGCAGGGCTGCGGCCAGAAACAGCGCGACCCCAATGGCGATTCCCCAGGTGGAAGGCGCGCCGGCCACGCCCATCGGCAGGCGATCCGGGATGACCATGGCCGCCGCCGCAGAGAGCGCGGCGTAGAACAGCAAGGCCGCGAGATGTCGAATAGGCAAAGGAGCTTCAGCCTCGCGGGGCGGTGAAAAGGCGAACGCGCCCGGTTATACCCCCGAACCGACGACGCCGCTAGAAGCGAGAGGAAATGTTACGCGACGCGGTTCGAAAGCCAGTTCGTCCACATCTGGCGATAGGCCGCCTCCATGGCCCTGGCGAAGGCTGGCGCGTCACGTAGCGGCGACGCCTGCATGCGCGCCCGCATCTTCGCTCTCAGCGCCTTCAACCGATCCAGATCGCTCGCCAAGGCGACCGCGATGTCGACATAGCCTTCGTCATCATCCGCGACCCATTCAGGAAAGCCGAGATTGGTCAGGATGCTCGCGCCATAGCGCCCCTGCGGCGGACGTTCCGCGCGGCTGACCACCGGCGCGCCCATATGCAGCGCCTCGTAGGTCGTGAGGCCGGCGTTATGCGGGAAGGGATCCAGCGCGACATCGATGCGTCCGTAACAGCCAAGCGTCGCCTCGCGGCCTTTGGTGCAGATCAGCTCCAGCCGGTCCGCCTCGACGCCGCGCGCCGCGAAGAACCGCCGAAGCCGCTCGGTCGTGGCGGAATCATTCATCGCGAGGGTGTTGATCAGCAGGCGGGAGCCCGGAACCCGCGTCAGGATCCGCGCCCAGACGCCTAGCGCGCGGTCGTTCAGCCGCACCGCGCGGCTCAGCGTGCCGAAGGTGACATGGCCGTTCGACAAGGCCGGCGGCGGGGCCACGTCAGGCGCTTCCGGTGGCGAGAAGCAATAGGCGCAAGTCGGCAGCCGGATCACCGACTCGGTGAAGAACTGCTCCGCTCCTTCGGGGACGAGGAAGCGATCGGTGATGAAGTAATCCAGCGCGCGGACGCCGGTGGTGGCGCCCAAGCCCATCCAGGCCGCCTGGATCGGCGCCGGCCGCAGCCCCGCCAGCTTCAGCCGAGATCCCGCCGTATGCGCGCTGAGATGGACCAGAACGTCGATCCCGTCCGCGCGGATCTGCCGCGCGAGCGCCTCGTCGTCGAGCGTGTGGACCGAGCGCCAATGGTCGCTGACCTCGCGAAACGCGGCGGTGTAGCCGTCCGGAGCCTCATCCTCGCTGTAGGCGAACAGCTCCACCGCGGATCGGTCATGATGGGCGAACAGGGGATGGACGAAGAAGGCGCAGGCGTGGAGCTTGAAGTCGCCGGAAAGATATCCCAAGCGCAGTCGTCGCGCCGGATCGCGGTCATTGTCGAAGCGCGCCGCCTCCATCGGGATCGACGGCGCGTGCCGATCGCCCCAGGCGCGCGCCTCCTCGAACAGCATCCGCTCCGAGGCGTCAGGCAGATATTGCGCGATGAACAGCAGCTTCTCTTGCGCGATCGGATCGTCCGGCGATTGGGCGACGATGGCGCGATGGCGCGCGGCCGCCTCCTCGACATGCCCCTGCTCCGCCAGCGCGTCAGCCAGATTGCTGGCCGCCGCCAGCAGATCGGGATCCAACGCCAGGCAGCGCCGATAGCTGTCGATCGCCTCGCTCAATCGACCGGCGGCTTGCAGCGAGCGCGCGAGATTGTCATGGGCCGGCGCGAGGTCCGGGGCGAGCGCGACCGCGCGCGCGCATACCTCGATCGACTCTTCCAACAGCCGACGGTCGCGCAGCGCGACGCCGAGGTTGTTCAAGATGCGCTGCTCTTGCGGCGCAAGCGTCAGAGCCTGCCGATAACAGCCTATGGCCTGATCGACCTGGCCCAGCAGCCGCAGCGCATTGCCGAAATTATAGTAGGTTTCGACCTGCGAGGGATCGATGGCCAGCGCCCGGCGATAATGATCGACCGCCTCCTCCAACCGTTTCTCGGCCTGAAGGACATTGCCAAGATTGCTGAGGGCGGCGGCGAAGTCCGGCCGGTCCGCGATCGCGCGGCTCAGGCATTCGATCGCCTCGCCCGATCGCCCCAAAGCCTGCAACGCGGTTCCCAGATTGTTCAGCGCAGCCGGATAATCGGGCTGCAGCGCCAGCGCCCGACGATAGGCCGAAGCCGCTTCTTCGTTTCGCCCCAAACCTTGAAGCGCCGCGCCCAGATGGAACTGCGCTTCGGCGTAGGAGGGCTGCAAGGCCAACGCTTCAGCCAGCCGGGCCCGCGCTTCTTCATGCGCCCCCAACTCCAACAACGCGCCGCCGAGCTTGTTGAGCGTCACCGGATTGCGCGGCTCGCGGGTCAGCGCGCGGCGGAAGCTTTGCGCAGCCTCCTGATGCTTGCCGAGAGCCTGAAGCGCGTTGCCGAGGTTGAGATGGAAGCCGGCCGGCGCCGGGTTGAGCGCGATGGCGCGGGAGATCAGCTCCGCCCCCAGGTCGGGCCGCGCGGTTTGGCAGGCCAGAACGCCGTAGAGTTGCAGGGCGTCGGGATTGCGCGGCT
>JBMLRS010000322.1:0-1188 GCA_049240905.1 Elsteraceae bacterium | reverse complement strand
GGCTCGCTCGCCAGCGCTTGGCGGTAAAGCCGCTCCGCCTCTTCCAGCCGCCCGGCCTGATGCAGCGTCAACGCCTCGTTCAGGACGGGCAGGATCGCGGCGGTCGGCTTGTTCTGCTTCTGCTCCGCGCGACGCTGCTTCCGGTTCATTGCGTCTTCGGCGGCAGACGCGCTTCAATGGCGGCGTCGAAGCGGGCCATCAAGATGGCGGAGTTCGGAACGGACTTCGACAGCACCACATGGATCGGCACGTCGCTCAGCACCGTCGCCTGCAGGCCCTGAAAATCGAACGCGGCGCCGAGCGCCTGGATCGACGGGCGGTAATGCAGCAGGAAATCAGCCCGGCCCGCCTCGAGCATGCGCATGCCGACTTCCGGGTTCGGCACCGAACCCGCGATGGTGATGCGGTTCTCCGGCGCCTTGAAGTAGTTGATCAGGCCGCCATAGCCGAAGCCCTGCTGCAAGATAACGGAACGGCCGTTCAGATCCCGCAAGGAGTTCAACTTGGGCGCAGGCCAGAAATTGTAGGCTTCCAGAATGATGTTCGCCGCCGGCCGCTTCGAGAACAGCGTCTTGCCGATGAACTCCGGAAACGTGATCGGCGTCATGGAGACGTCCACGTCGCCGTCCGCCAAGCTCTTCACCAGCCGCGCCGGCGGCAGGCTGACCGGAACATAGGTGACGCCGACCCGCGCGGTCAGGTCGTTCCAGGTGTCGTAGAGCAGGCCGGCGAGCTTGCCGTTCACCATCTGCAGGTAGGGCGGGATCTCGTAATACCCGACCGTCAGCGCCTCCCACTCCATCTCCGCCCGCGCGGAGCCGCAACGCAGGCCAAGGGCGGACAGCGCGATCGAAACGGCGAAACGACGTCGGGTAAGCGTCATGCAGGGCCTTCTGCGCCCGTTCGGCTGGAAGTGATCATTTGGACTGTAATTCTGAGATAATGCGCTCATCTGGCGCGGAACGCCACCCAGAACGCGGGACGGAAGCGGGTCAGGCGCGCATGGCGGCGCGCCACCGCGCGGCCAGTTGCGGTCGTCCGCGATGCCGGCCTTTCGCGACCACCAATTGTCCGCCGACCCAGACGTCCCGCACCATCCGGCCGTCGCCGCCGAAGACATAGCTGTCGGTCACGGCGTCACCGCGCCGTCCGCGGTGGTTTCATGGAAGTCGATGCCGAGGCATGTCT
>JBMLRS010000321.1:0-6403 GCA_049240905.1 Elsteraceae bacterium | reverse complement strand
GTAAAATATTGATCTGAAAGAAGACTTGCCTACCGCGACAGATAGTCGAACGCGCTCAGCACATGGGTGCGCACGACGTGGAGGAACTCCTCCACCGTCACATGCTCGTCCGACCGGCCCATGCTGACCGGCGAGGGGCCGTAGAGATAGGCCGGCACGCCGCGATAGCGCCACCAGCGGGAATCCGATCCGCCCAGGCTGCTGGAGGGCAAGGGGGTGAAACCCTTCAGCGCCTGCACGTTGGCCTGGATGATCTTCACCATTTCGCCGTTGGGATCGGCGCTGCTGGCGGGATAGCTGTGATCCTCCACCACGTCGAAGCGCGCTTCCGGATATCGCGCGATCACGTTGGCGACGTTCTGGCGCATCACGGCCGTGTCCATGCCGACGGGGACGCGGATGTCGACCTCGACGAGGCATTCGTCCGGGATCTGGTTGATCTTGCGGCCGCCGCGCACCACGCCGAAATTCACGGTGACCTGACGGACGATGTCGGCCGCGCCCTGCCCCAGGCCGGCGTTGATCACGGCCACGGTCTCGGGCGCGGTCAGCACGGCGGTGACGTCCGCCGGCATGGTCGGCATCAGGCCGTGGAAGCGGTCGAGGTCGATCATCAGTTTGGCCGCGATCTTGGTCGCGCTTTCCGAGAGATGCGGGTAGCCGCCATGGCCGCCCGGCGTCTTGATGGTGACGATGAAGCGCAGCGTTCCCTTTTCCATGAAGCGGACATTGTTGATCCCGCTCGGCTCCCCGTTCAGGCAGCAATCGCCGGTGACCAATTCCGGATAGGTCTCCAGCAGCCAGCGCGTGCCCCAGCGCCCGCCGGTCTGCTCGTCGGAGACGGCGGTGAGGGTCAGTCTGCCGTTCAACTGCTCGCGAATGTCGTGAAGATAGGCGTACGCGATGACCCCGGCCGCCGTGCCGCATTTCATGTCGGACGCGCCGCGGCCGAACAGCTTGCCGTCGCGCAGATCGCCGCTCCAACCGTTCTCGTCATTGGGCGGGAACACGTCGATATGGCCGTTCAGCACCAGATGGCGGCCGGGCGCGCCGCATTGGAAATCGCCGACCACGTTCGGCAGATGCGGCTTGGCCGCCAGGATCTGGAACGGCGCGCCGCGCTGCTCAAGATAGCGCGAGATGGTCGCGGCGGCCGGCTGCGTGTCGCCCGGCGGGTTGGCGCTGGGCGAGCGCAGGAAATCGCGCATGAAGGCGATCAGATGCTCCTGATCGGCGTCCAGCCGGGCGAGCAGCGCCTGCTTCAGCGACGGGCTCACCGCAGCGCCCCCCGGGCGGACACGGGCCAGACGCATTCCACCTTGCCGCCGCGCACGCCGACATACCAGTCATGCAGGTTCACGGTCGGGTCGCAGTGGCCGGGCACGAGCCGCACCTTGTCGCCGACCGCCAGACGGTTGGATCCCGACGGCAGATTGACCCGGCCATGCTCGTCCGCCGCGCCGACATAGGGATAATCCGGCATGCCGAACAGCAGCGGCAGGCCGCTGTCGATCGCGACCGCCTTATGGCCGGCGTCGAGGATGGCGCGGTCGTCGCCGGGACGGCTCATCACGCCGGCCAGCACGAACAGGCTCTGCTCGAACTGCCCGCCTTCCTTGCCGTCGGGGTCGTGATTGCGGGCGTAGTCCGCGTCCATGAAGATGAAGCTGCCGCACTGGATCTCGTCCCAGACGCCGCTTTCGATCTCGAACTCGAAAGTGCCGGTGCCGGCGCCGGTGACGCGGGCGCAGGGAATTCCCGCGCTCTCCAGCGCCGCGCGGGTGGCGGCGACGAGCGCCGCCGCGCCCTCGATCGCGGCCTTGCGCTCGGCCCAGCCGCGCAGATGCTGCGCCTTGCCGTGATAGGCCTGCAGACCCATGAAATTCAGCGAGGGGTGAGCCGTGATCGCCTTGGCCAGATCGACGACCGGCTGGCCCGGCGCAACGCCGCAACGACCTTGGCCGACGTCGACCTCGATATAGACGTCCAGCCGGGTTCCGGCGGCGGCGCAGGCGGCGGCGACATCCTCGACGTTCTGGCGGCCGTCGACGCAGACGCCGACGCGGGCGCTGCGGGCCAAGGCGGCGAGTCGGGCGAGCTTGGAGGGGGCGACGATCTGATTGCTGACCAGCACGTCCTGCACGCCGCCCTGCACCAGGATCTCCGCCTCGCCGACCTTCTGCACGCATTGCCCGACCGCGCCATAGCCGGCGAGGCGATGGGCGATGGCGACCGACTTGTGGCATTTCGCGTGCGGGCGCAGCCGGACCGGACGGCCCTTGGCGGCCTGCGCGATCAGCGTCCGCATCAGGGCCATGTTGCGTTCGAAAGCGTCGAGATCGAGGATCAGCGCGGGCGTGTCGATCTCGTCGGCGGACATGCCGACGGCGGCGGGGGGCGGGGTCATGGGAAATGCAACTCCAGACAGATCACAGTAACGGCTTGGCAAAGGCGCCGCCGTCACCGCAGGATAGCGACGTTCTGACCGAAGGATAGATCCATGCGCCCACAGTTCTTCCGTTTCTTGTCCTGCTCCGCCGCCGCGGTGGCGCTTTCGCTCTTCGCGGGGGCGGCCTCCGCCCAGATCAGCGACGACGTCGTCAAGATCGCCGTGCTGAACGACATGTCAGGCCCCTTCGCCGACGTCACCGGCCCCGGTGGGCTGCTGGGCGCGCAGATGGCGGTCGAGGATTTCGGCGGCGTGGTGCGCGGCAAGAAGATCGAAGTGATCGGCGGCGACCATCAGAACAAGCCGGACATCGCCTCCACCCTGGCCCGCCGCTGGTACGAACAGGAGAAGGTGGACGCGATCGTCGAAGTGCCGATCAGCTCCGCCGCGATCGCGGTGCTGGAGGTGACCAAGCAACTGAACAAGACCTTCCTGATCTCCGGCGGCGCGGCGTCCGACTTCACGGGCAAGCTCTGCTCCACCAACAGCGTGCATTGGGCCGACGACAGCGCCGCGCTGTCCGAAGGCACCGCCCGCGCGGTGGTGGAGTCGGGCGGCAAGGACTGGTTCTTCATCACCTCCGACTACGCCTTCGGCCGCACGCTGGAGCGCGACGCGACCAATGTGGTGCAGTCCGCCGGCGGTAAGGTGCTGGGCTTCGTGCGGCATCCCCTGAACAATCAGGATTTCAGCTCCTTCCTGCTGCAGGCCCAGGCCTCCAAGGCTCAGGTGGTGGGACTCGCCAACACCGCGACCGACACGATGAACACGATCAAGCAGGCGCGGGAGTTCGGCCTGGTCGCCGGCGGCCAGCGGCTCGCCGCCTTCCTGTTCTTCGTGAACGACGTGAAGGGCGTGGGGCTGGAGGCGGCCCAAGGCATGTATCTGACCTCCAGCTTCTATTGGGATCTGGACGACAAGACCCGCGCCTTCTCCAAGCGCTTCTTCGACCGGATCGGCAAGATGCCGAACCATGAGCAGGCCTCGAACTATTCGGCGGTCATGCATTACCTGAAGTCGATCGACGCCGCCGGGACCGACGACGCGAAGACCGTGATCAAGAAAATGAAGGAGCTTCCGGTCAACGATTTCTACACGAAAGGCCCGGTCGCCGTGCGCAAGGACGGACGTCTGATGAACGACCTGTTCCTGTTCCAGGTGAAGGCCCCGGCGGAATCAACGGCCCCGTGGGATCTCTATAAAGTTGTGCGCCGCATCCCGGCGGAGCAGGCCTATCGCTCCCTTGAGAAGAGCGAGTGCCCGATCCTGTCGCAGATGTAGGGAGCATCGCCGCTTCAGGATGAGGCCAAGTTCTTGCGAACACAGGCCTCATCCTGAGCCTGTCGAAGGATGGGCGAACTCTTCAGCCTCTTTCGCTTGCCCGCCCTTCGACAAGCTCAGGGTGAGGAGAAGAGTTTGATCTACGTCGATCTTTACTGCGCCGGAACCGGAACCGGCTGGATCGGCATCCCCGGGAACATTTTCTGGACCGCTTCGACGATGATGCGGTCGCCCGGATTCAAGCCGGATTCGACGATCTGCGAGGTCGCATCCACCGCGGCGCCCAGCTTGACCGGGCGGAATTCGACCCGGTTGTCGGCTGTCACGAAGGCGAGGCTCTTGCCGGTCTGATCCGAGGCGATCGCGCGCTGCGGCACGACCAGAGCCCCGTCGCGCACGCCAAGATCCAGCCGGACGCGGACGAACTGGCCGGGAATCAAGGTCTTGTCCGGGTTCGGCGCGGTGCCGCGCATGGTGATGGTGCTGGTCGAGGCGTCGACCGCGTTGTTCACGAAATCCAGTAGGCCGGTGGCCAGGACGCGACCGTCGGTCGGCTGCAGGATCGAGATGGACAGCGGGCCTTTGGCGCGGCGGGCCTGGATGTCCGCGATGTCGGAATCGGCCGGCGCGAAGGCGACGTAGATCGGATCCAACTGCACCAGGGTCGCAAGCTGGGTGTTGGCGGCGCTGACCAGCGCGCCGACGTCGACCTTGGCCTGCCCCATGCGGCCGCTGATCGGCGCGCGGATCTCCGTGTAGGACAGATCCAGCTCCGCCTGGCGGATCTGCGCGCGGCTGAGATTGACGGCCGCCTGGGTCTTCGCCACGTCCGCCTGCGCGCGGTCGAACGAGTCGCGCGAGGCGAACTGGTTGTTCACCAGCGACGTGGTGCGGCCAGCGGTCGCCCGCGCCAGGGTGAGGGCGGCCTGATCGCTTTCGTTCTGCGCCTTCACCCGGTCCAGCGTCGCCTTGTAGTCGCGCGGGTCGATGCGGATCAGCACGTCGTCCTTGTTCACGTCGGCGCCTTCGGTGAAGTTGCGCTCGATGATGAAGCCGGTGACCTTGGCGCGGATGTCCACGCTGTTGGCGGATTGCAGGATCGCCGCATATTCACGGGTGATCGGGATGCTGCGCGGCGCGACGGTGAGCACTGGCGCGGGGGCCGGCGGGCGCCCGCCGCCCGGAGGTGCGCCGGCGGCAGGGCCGGCCTTGGCCATCTGCATGGCCTTGTATTGGCCGTAGCCGTAGTAGCCGCCGCCGGCCAGCGCCAGCAGGACGATGAGCAGAAGGATGGTGCGTGAACGCATGGCTATTCTCCGGGCAGAGCGGCGGGTTTCGGCGAACCGGAGCTATGGTCGCCGTCATGCGCCGACGCCGCGCTGGGCGCGTCGCTGCTGCGCAGTTTCTCGATGATGACGTAGAAGACCGGCACGAAGATCAGCGCCAGGATGGTGCCGGCCAACATGCCGGAAAAGACGGTGGTGCCCAGCGATTGACGACCGCCTGCGCCGGCGCCGGTGGCGATCACCAGCGGCACCACGCCCAGGATGAAGGCGAAGGCTGTCATCAGGATCGGGCGCAACCGCAGCCGCGCCGCCTCCATCGCGGCTTCGATGATCCCCAGCCCCTCCTCGCGCCGCCGCCGCGCGAACTCCACGATCAGGATCGCGTTCTTGGCGGCGAGGCCGATCAGCATCACCAGCCCGATCTGCCCGTAGACGTCCATGTTGAAGTCGCGCACGGTCAGGCCCACCGCCGCGCCCAACAGGGCGAGCGGCACCGCCAGCAGCACCATGAACGGCATCAGCCAGCTCTCATACTGCGCGGCCAGGAACAGGAACACGAACACCAGCGCCAGCCCGAAGATGACCGCCGCCAGATTGCCGGCCTTGATCTCCTGAAAGGTCACGCCGGTCCAGGCGTAGCTGACGCCGCGCGGCAGGGTCTCCGCCGCGATCCTCTCCATCGCGGCGATCGCTTCGCCGGAGCTGAAGCCCGGGGCCGGGGAGCCGTTCACGAAGGCGGAGGGATAGAGATTGTAGTGCGGCACGGTCGCCGGGCCGCTGATCGGGCGCAGGCTGGCGAACACGTTCAGCGGGATCATCTGGCCGGCGCCGTTCCTGACCTGGATCTTGGAGATGTCGCGCACGTCGTCGCGCGTGTTCGACTCGCCCTGCAGGATCACGCGGTAGGAGCGGCCGAACAAAGTGAAGTCGTTGACGTAAAGCGAGCCCAGATAGATCTGCAGCGCCGAGAACACGTCAGACAACGACAGATCCAGCAGCTTGATCTTCTCTCGGTCGAGATCGAGGTAGTATTGTGGGACGTTGGTGGTGAAGGTGGTGAACAGGCCGGTCAAGGCCGGCTCCGACCGCGAGCGCTGGATCAGCGCGTTGGTCGCGTCCGCCAGCACCTGCGAGCCGACGCCCGCCACGTCCTGCACCACGAACTCGAAGCCGCCCGTGGCGCTGAGGCCCTGGATCGGCGGGGCGTTCAGCGCCAGCACGAAGGCGTCGGGGATGCCGAAGAGCATGAAGCGCACGCGGTTGACGACGGCGACCGCGCTGCTGCCCGGGTCCTTGCGCTCGGCCCAGGGCTTCAGCGCCGCGAACACGACGCCGCTGTTGGACTGGGTGGTGCCGGTGAGGAAGTTGAATCCGGCGATCGCGAAGG
>JBMLRS010000320.1:0-5722 GCA_049240905.1 Elsteraceae bacterium | reverse complement strand
AGTTTCCTGCGCGACGCCTGGTGGCTGGTGGCGATCCCCGGCGTCGCCATTCTTCTCACGGTTCTGGCCATCAACCTTGTTGGCGAAGGGCTGAACGACGCCCTGAACCCGCGGCTGCGCGCGCCATGACCGGCGCCCCGCCCAGGGCCGGCGGGCCGAGCAGCGGCGACCCGATCCTGCAGATCCGCGATCTGAAGATCGCCTTGCCCGCCTGGGCGGACCGCCCCTTCGCCGTGAACGGCGTTTCGCTGAGCATCGGGAAGGGGGAGACGCTGTGCGTCGTCGGCGAGTCGGGCTCCGGCAAGTCCGTCATGGCGCGCTCGATCCTGCGGTTGCTGCCAGGACCTCACGTCCGCATCGCGGGCGGTCAGGTTCTGCTTGAGGATGAGGACGTCACGCAGGCGGATGATCGGCGCATGCGCCAGATCCGCAGCGGCAAGATCGCCATGGTCTTCCAGGAGCCCATGGTCTCCCTCAATCCGCTGATGACGGTCGGCCGGCAGATCGAAGAAATTCTGGAGATCCACACCGACTGGGATCGGGCCGAGCGTCGACGGCGCGTCGTCGCGACGTTCGAGGACGTGCGCCTGCCGGATCCCGAGCGCATTTACGGCGCCTACCCGCACGCGCTCTCCGGCGGCCAGCGCCAGCGCGTGATGATCGCCATGAGCCTCGTGCTCGAACCGAAGCTGATCATCGCCGACGAGCCCACGACCGCGCTTGACGTGACCACCGAGGCGCAGATCCTGTCGTTGCTGAAGGAGTTGCAGCAACGCCACGGCACGGCGCTGCTGTTCATCACGCATAATTTCGGCGTGGTCGCGGAGATCGCCGATCGCGTCGCCGTCATGCGCCACGGCGAGGTCGTCGAGCAGGGCGACGCGGAGGAGGTGCTGACCCGTCCGCAGCATCCCTACACACGCGCCTTGATCGACGCGGTGCCCAGCCTGACGCCGCGCAAATTCGCCGCCCAACCGGATCGGTCGCCGCCCGAGGCTCTCCTCGCCGTGCGCGGACTTGAGAAGACCTATGGCAAGCGCGGCGTGGGCCCTGGATGGCTGACGCGACTGGCGCCTTGGCTGGTGGGCGGCGGGCGCCGCGCCCTGAAGGCGGTCAATCACGTCGATCTCGACGTCATGCGCGGCAGCGCGGTCGCGTTGGTCGGCGAGTCCGGCTCCGGCAAATCGACCTTGGCGCGTTGCCTGATCGGGCTTGAGCAAGCTGACGCGGGATCCATCCTCATCGCCGGCGACGAGATCGTCGGCTTGACCCGCCGTTCCTGGCGGCCGTTGCGGTCGCGGGTCCAGATGGTGTTCCAGGATCCCTTCGCCTCGCTCAATCCGCGCACGAAGGTGGGCGACATCATCGCGCGCGGCGCGATCCTCCAGGGAGAGGAGCCTGGCGCCGCGATGGCGCAAGCCCATGAGCTCCTCGAGCTTGTCGGGCTGGAGGCGCGAGCGGCCGAGCGCTACCCCAATGAATTCTCCGGGGGACAGCGCCAGCGCATCGGCATCGCGCGCGCCTTGGCGGTGAAGCCCGACATCCTGATCGCGGACGAGCCGGTCTCGGCGCTCGACGTCTCCGTCCAGAAGCAGGTCCTCGACCTGCTCGACGATCTCAGGCGTCGCTTCGGCCTCACCATGCTCTTCATCACCCATGACCTCCGCGTCGCGGCGCATCTCTGCGAGGAGATCGTGGTGCTGAAGAACGGGAGCATCGTGGAGCGCGGGGCCACCGCCGACATCTTCGCCGATCCCCAGCACGCCTACACCAAAGCGCTGCTCGCCTCGGTTCCCGGCCGCGACTGGCAGAAGCGGCTCGACGGAGCCGCGCGCCAGGGCTGAGGCGTCGAGGGCCCGGCGGCTGGAGCAAGCTCCGCTTACTTTGAAGCGGATCTTGCTCACAGCTTTATGAAAAACAGGGCGTTTTCGGCTCTTTGCGATTCAGACCAAGTTGAGAGCGCGCTTGCTCTGAGCGCGATCTATCAGGCGGCTGATCAGTGTGTCAGTCTATTCACCGTGACATGATCGCGTTGGATCACGAGCGGGCCCGGAATGCAAAGTGCGACGTCGCATAAGATTTGGCGGATCTTTGCTCGGCTGATCAGTCGCGGACGCTTCGCGGCGATGCTCGTGTTGATCGTGTTGATCGGAGTTCGCGTGGTCGACCCCTGGTGGGTCGAGGTCCCGCGCCTGCTGCTCTTTGATCGGCTGCAAGCGATGCATCCGCGCGAGTCGACGGAATTGAGGGTGATGGTCGTCGATATCGACGAAGCCAGCCTCGCCGAGATCGGACAATGGCCGTGGTCGCGGAAGCTCGTGGCGGACATGGTCACGAGCCTGATGGAGGCGGGCGCGCAGATCGTCGGATTTGACGCGGTGTTCGCCGAACCCGACCGGCTGTCGCCCGAAGCCTTCGCGAACTCCACCCCCGACCTTCCGCCGGACATCGCGAAGCGCTTGGTCGAAATGCCGTCCAACGACGCCTACTTCGCGCAGGTGTTGAAGGACTCGCAGGCGGTGCTGGGTCTTCCAGGCTCGGCGGAGGCGGCGTTGGGCGCGCTGACGCCAAAGCCGAAGCAGCCTGCGGTCGTCGTTCGCAACACGGTGAACAGCGAGGATGATCCTCGTCGATATTTGATCGGCTTTCCAAACGTCATCGGGAATCTTCCGATATTGGAGAACGCGGCGGCCGGGCGCGGCTTGTTTTCGATCAATCCGGAGCGGGATTCCATCGTCCGTCGCATTCCCGCGATCGCGCGCGTCGATGGCGCAGCCAACCCTTACCCGACCTTGGCGATTGAGATGCTGCGCGTGCTGAGCGGAAGTTCGACGTTGATCATCCGGTCGCAACCCGGCGTCGGGATCCAGGACATCGTGCTGCAGGAGGCGCGAATCGTCATCCCAACCGATGTGCGCGGACGGCTCTACCCGCATTTCGGGCGTCACATTCCGGAGCGTTACATCTCCGCCAGGGATGTCGTCGCCGGGAGAATCCCGCCTGAGGCCTTCGCAGACAAGATTGTGCTGGTCGGGGCCAGCGCCGCCGGATTGCGCGACATACGGTCGACGCCGTTGGAAACCTCGGTTCCCGGGGTGGAGGTGCATGCGCAACTGCTCGAGAGCATAATCGACGACGCCCTGTTGAATCGCCCTGATTGGGCCGACGCCGCCGAACTCGGCGCGCTGCTGGGCGTCGGGGGGCTGGTGATCGTGGGGCTCGCGTTGGTGGGCGCGAAGCTGACGATGGCGCTTTTCGTCGCTCTCGCGAGCGGGCTGTTCGCGCTCTCCTGGCTGTTGTTCGTGAAGGAGCGGTTGCTGTTCGACGCGGCCTATCCGGCCTTCACCGCTTTCCTGTTGTATCTCACGCTGACTTATGGGGCCTACGTCGCTGAGGAGGCGCAACGCCGTCAGATCCGAGGCGCTTTCGGGCTCTATTTGTCGCCGGAGATGGTCGAGCGCGTCGCGGCCAATCCTGACGCGCTGCGTTTGGGCGGCGAGATGCGCCAGATGACCATCATGTTCTGTGATCTTCGCGGATTCACGACCATCTCGGAGCTGTTCGACGCGGCTGGCCTGACGGCGCTGATCAACCGCTATCTGACGCCGATGACCACAATCATCCAGGCCGAGCAGGGGACGGTCGACAAGTATATCGGCGATGCGATCATGGCGTTCTGGAACGCGCCGCTGGACGTGCCGGATCATGAACGCGCCGCATGCCGGGCTTTGCTGGGCATGCGGGACGGCATGCGCAAATTGAACGTCGACCTGAAGGCTGAGGCCGAGTCTTCCGGTGGGCGCTATGTGCCGCTGGCGATCGGCATTGGCTTGAACAGCGGCGAGTGCTGCGTCGGCAATATGGGATCGATGCAGCGTCTGAACTATTCGGTGCTGGGCGACGCGGTCAACCTCGCCGCGCGGCTGGAAGGGCAGAGCAAAACCTACGGCGTCGACAACGTGATCGGCGAAAGCACGATGCTTGGCGTGCGCGACTTCGCCTTGCTTGAGCTGGATCTGATCCAGGTGAAAGGAAAGACCGTGCCGGTGCGGGTGTTCACCGTGCTGGGCGATGAAAAGCTCGCAGCGGACGCTGACTTTATCGAACTCAGTCGGAGCCACGACCGCATGATCGCGGCTTACCGCCGGCAGGATTGGACCGTCGCGATGGAAGCGATCGAAAGCTGCAGGCCTCATGTCGCGCGGTTCGGCGTGGGGGGGCTGCTGGAGCTTTACGTCCATCGGATCGAGGATCTTCGGGAGAATCCGCCCGGCGCGGACTGGGACGGCGCCTACGTCGCAAAAACGAAGTAAGGGGCGAAAACACAAAAGCGAAGATGTCTACGCTTTTGCATAGAAAAGCGCTCTCGCCGCATGTCGCCGCCATTCTAGGTAGTCAATAAAAAATTCTTACAGAATATATTGCCGAAACAATTTGTCACACGTAAGAGTCAACAAAACACAAAGTATGGCTAGATCATGGCGATCAAAAAACATCCCGCTTTAGTGGTTTTCGCCCTCCTGGCCATCTGGTCGACAGCGTCGATCGCCCAGGCGCCGTTGAGCGGCGAAGCGGCGAGCGCCAAATATGATGCGGCGTTTCAGGCGATGCTCGCCGATCCCGGCGATCTTGATAAAACCTTCGCATACGCTGAACTGGCGGTTGAGATCGGCAACTTCGAGGGCGCGATCTCGGCGCTGGAGCGCATGTTGCTGCTCAACCCGAACCTGCCGAGGGTGCGGCTTGAGTTGGGCGTGCTCTATTACCGCATCGGGTCATTCGACGTGGCCGCGGAGTATTTCAACGCGGTGCGCGGCGCTGAAGACGCGCCTGCGCCCGTGCGCGCTCGGGTCGATGAGTTTCTGAAGGCGATCGAGACGGCGAAATCGCCGCACAGCCTGACGGTCAGCCTGACGACCGGCATGCGTTACCAGTCGAACGCCAACGCCGCCTCGAATCAGCCTGACAATATTCGCAGCCCTTTCGGCGTCTTGTCGTTGCCCGACAATCAGCGCGCGCGGGGCGACTTCAACGGCTTCGCCCTGGCCGCGGTCAATTATCGCTATGACCTGCAGAACCAGGACGCCGACGCGTTGGAGGTCGGGGTCACGCTCTACGGCACGCAGCAGATGCGGGTGACTCGGCTCAATGTCGGCTTGATGGAGATGAACGTCGGTCCGCGCTTCAATTTTCCGGGCGTCACCCCGGGCTTGTCGGTGCGGCCCTATCTGATCGCCAACTATCTTATGATCGGCGGCAGCGGGTACTACACGACGCTTGGCGGCGGGGTGAGCGCGCTGCTCCCGATCTCCCCCCAGACGCAGCTCTCGGCGGTGGTCGAGACGCGCTCGAAGAACTTTTACGTCAACGCCGCCAATCCCAATCAGCGCGAACGCGATTCCTCCGACACGGCGTTCCAGCTTGGGGTGCGCCATCAGCTGTTCGAGCAGGGCTTCATCGGCGTGGACGGGTTCTACCGCTTCGAGTTGGCGCGGGCGCAATGGCATTCCAATCGGGAGTTTGGCGCGACCGTCAGCTACACGCATCTGCTGGATGATTATCTGGGTCTGACCGGCCTACCTTGGACCGCGCAGATCGCCGGCACGCGCAGCTACACCGGCTACAACGAGGCGGACCCGTCGGTCGTCGACACCACGGGCGACGGGGTGACGCGGCGAGACGCGAAATGGGAGGTCGGCGGCATGCGGTTGGTGCCGGTGGC
>JBMLRS010000319.1:0-1800 GCA_049240905.1 Elsteraceae bacterium | reverse complement strand
CATCTACTGCAATGTCTGCAAGAACCTGGACGAGAACTTCAAGGAAGTGACCTGCTTCCTCTGGCCCAAGGGCGCGGATCAGGCCCCGCGCGAGGATCTCTCCGCCGCCATCCCGCAATGGGCGGACGGCATGGCGCTGGCGGTCGAGGAGCGGCCGGGCGAGATCCGCCTGAAATGGCCGCGCGCGCAGGGACCCGTCGCGGGCTACGATGTCTATCGCGCGGAAGAGGGCGGCGAGGTCCGCGTGGTCGAGGCGGTGAAGGGCTCGCAGTTCGTCGACCGCCGTGTGCTCGGCGGCCTGACCTACCGCTATTTCGTCCGCGCGTTCGACGCCAACGGCCGCATGAGCCGCCCGTCAGAGACCGTCACCATCACCCCGGCGATGCTCGGGGCGGCGTAAGAAGAGGGACAGAGATGCTGCATTCCGACCTTCCCTCCACGCATCTCGATCGCTTCGCCCGCGATCGCCTGCCGCCGGAGCATCTCTGGCCGGTGATGAACCGGGAGGGGATTCCCTTCGTTGAATCCTATCCGGAGCGGCTGAACGCGGCGACCGAGCTGTTGGACCGGATGGCCCAGGGCGAGGGCGGCAAGCGCGCCTGCATCCATTTCGACGGCCGGATCTTCACCTACGCGGAGATCCGCAGCATGGCCGATCGGGTCGCCCATGTGCTGGTCAAGCAGATGGGGCTGGTCCCTGGCGGCCGGGTGCTGCTGCGCGCGCCGAACAACCCGATGCTGGTCGCCTGCTGGTTCGCGGTGCTGAAGGCCGGCGGCATCGTGGTCGCGACCATGCCGATGCTGCGGGCGCGCGAGCTGTCGGTGCTGATCGAGTCCGCGAAGATCTAAGTGGCGCTCTGCGACGTGGGGCTTTTGGAGTATATGACCCCGGCGCCGGCGCGCACGCCTGGCCTGCGCCAGATCGCCGCCTTCACCGCCACGGCCGACGGCGGGCCTGACGCCGATCTCGACGCCAAGATGGCGAAGATGCCCGAAGGCTTCCCGAACGTCCCGACCTACGCGCATGACCTCGCGCTGATCGCCTTCACCTCCGGCACGACCGGCAAGCCCAAGGGCACGATGCATTTCCATCGCGACGTGCTGGCGATCACCGATCTCTTCCCCCGCTCCACCTTCAAGATCAGCCCGGACGACGTGATCTGCGGCTCGCCGCCCCTGGCCTTCACCTTCGGTCTGGGCGCGCTGACCCTGTTCCCGATGCGCGCCGGCGCGTCGTCCGTCTTGCTGGAGGCGTTCGATCCCGAGCGTCTGTTGAAGACGATCCAGGATTACCGGGCGACCGCAGTTTTCACCGCGCCCACCGCCTTCCGCACCATGGCGGATCTGGCCGGAAAGTTCGATCTTAGCTCGCTCAAGAAAAGCGTCTCCGCCGGGGAGCATCTGCCCAAGGCGACCTTCGAGCTGTGGGAGAAGACCACGGGCATCCGCATCATGGACGGGCTCGGCGCGACCGAGATGCTGCATATCTTCGTCTCCTCCAACGGCGAGGACATCCCCGCCGGCGCCACCGGCCGCGCGATCCCCGGCTATGAGGCGCGGATCGTCGACGCCGACGGCAATCCGTTGCCGGACGGCACGGTCGGCAAGCTCGCCGTGCGTGGGCCGACCGGCTGCCGCTACATGGCGGATCCGGAGCGGCAGCAGGTCTATGTTCAGAACGGCTGGAACCTGACCGGCGACATGTACTTGCGCGATCCGGAGGGCTGGTTCTGGTATCAGGCCCGCGCGGACGACATGATCATCTCCGCCGGCTACAACATCGCCGGGCCGGAGATCGAG
>JBMLRS010000318.1:0-2641 GCA_049240905.1 Elsteraceae bacterium | reverse complement strand
CCTCTTCGACGGCAAGGCCTTCGCCCGCGACTTCGCGGGCGCCTTGAGAAGCGCCTTTCGATCGCTCCCCCGTTAAATGGGATCAATCGAGTTTGAGAGCGATCAATTTTCGCGAAGCTTCGAGCCGGGCGCGAGCACGCGTCATAACGTCCGGGCCTAGGGCGAAATAGGCGGTCGTCAAGCCGTCGCCCCCGTTGTATAAGGCTTGTGATCACAGACACTGTTCTCAGGAGTAAGGCCAAATGCCGTTCGGTGGAAATTCGCTTCAGGCGCGGGACATCGCGACCCAGATCCATTCCTACACCAATCTGAAGGCGCACCTGACGACGGGTCCTGTGGTGATCACCCGCGGCGATGGCATTTTCGTCTATGATGATTCCGGCAAGGAATATCTTGAGGCGATGGCCGGCCTCTGGTGCGCCTCGCTTGGCTTCTCCGAAACCCGCCTGGCGGACGCCGCTTACGAGCAGTTGAAGAAGCTGCCCTACTATCACACCTTCACCAGCAAGGCGCATGACATCGGGATCGAGCTGGCCGAAAAGCTGCTCTCCCTCGCGCCGGTGCCGATGTCGAAGGTGTTCTTCACCAATTCCGGCTCGGAAGCCAACGACACGGTCGTGAAGATCGTGTGGTACTACAACAACGCGCTCGGCCGTCCGAAGAAGAAGAAGATCATCGCCCGCACCAAGGGCTATCACGGCGTGACCGTGGCCTCGGCCTCGATGACCGGTCTGCCAAACAACCATCGCGATTTCGATCTGCCGATCGCGAACATCATGCACACGGAATGCCCGCATTATTACCGCTTCCAGCAGGAAGGCGAGACCGAAGAGGCCTTCGCCACCCGCATGGCCGAAAGCCTGGAGGCGATGATCCTGCGCGAAGGCCCGGACACGGTCGCCGCCTTCATCGCGGAGCCGATCATGGGCGCCGGCGGCGTGATCCTGCCGCCTAAGGGCTATTTCGAGAAGATCCAGCCGATCCTGAAGAAGTACGATATTCTGCTGATCGCCGACGAAGTGATCTGCGGCTTCGGCCGCACCGGCAACATGTTCGGCTCCACCACCTTCAACATGCAGCCGGACATTCTGTCCTGCGCCAAGGCGCTCTCCTCCGCCGTGCTGCCGATCGCCGGCGTGATGGTGAACGAGAAAGTGTTCCAGGCGCTGGTCAGCCAGTCCGAGAAGATCGGCGTGTTCTCTCACGGCTACACATACTCCGGCCACCCGGTCGCCTCGGCGGTCGCGCTGGAGACCCTGAAGATCTATGAGGAGCGCGACATCCTCGGCCATATCGGCGTGATTGGCCCGCAGATGCAGGCCGGCATGCGCCGCTTCGCGGATCACCCGCTGGTCGGCGAAGTGCGCGGCACGGGCCTGATCGGCGCGATCGAACTGGTGCAGAACAAGAAGACCCGCGCCGCCTTCGATCCCAAACAGGGCGTTGGCGCCTATTTCGTCGCCCGCGGCCACGAGCATGGGATCATCCATCGCGGCATCGGCGACGCGATCGCCTTCTGCCCGCCGCTGATCATCACCGAAGCCCAGATCGAGGACATGTTCGGCCGCTTCTCCAAGGCGCTGGACGACACCTGGGCGCATGTCCAGGCCCAAGGTTGGGTGTAACCCTCACTTAGGAATAAGCGTATGACGACGCAGGCCTTCCCGATCTCCCGCGGGCAGCGCCTGCGTCGCAACGCCCGCCTCCGCGGGATGCTGCGTGAAAACAGCGTCACGCTGGACGATCTGATCTATCCGATCTTCGTCGAGGAACATATCGACGCCTCCATCCCGGTGGCGTCGATGCCGGGCGTGACCCGGATCGCAGAAAAACATCTGGCCGCCGAGGCGGCCGCCATCGCCGCCGACGGCGTGCGCGCGGTGATGATTTTCGGCGTCTCCCATCACAAGGACGCCATCGGCGCCGACTCGATGCGCCCGGACGGGCTGATCGCCCGCGCGGTTCGCACGGTGAAGGCGGCCGCGCCCGAGCTGTTGGTGATCACCGACACCTGCTTTTGCGAATTCACCGACCACGGCCATTGCGGCGTCCTCAAGCCCAGCGGCGAGATGGACAACGACGTCACCATCGAAAATCTCGGCCAACAGGCCGTGGTGGCGATCGAGGCCGGGGCGGACATGGTCGCCCCCTCCTCCATGATGGACGGCCAGGTGCTGGCGATCCGCCGCGCGCTGGACGCCGCCGGCCACGGCATGGCCCCGATCATGTCCTATTCCTCGAAGTTCGCCTCCAGCTTCTATGGCCCGTTCCGCGAGGCCGCCGGCTGCGATTTGAAGGGCGACCGCAAGACCTATCAGATGGACCCCGGCAACGCGCGCGAGGCGCTTCTGGAGTCGGTGATCGATGAGGCCGAAGGCGCGGACATCCTGATGGTCAAGCCGGGCATGCCCTATATCGACATCCTGGCCCGGCTGCGTCAGCAGACCCTGAAGCCGCTGGCGGTCTATCAGGTGAGCGGCGAGTACGCGATGATCAAGTTCGCGGCGCAGGCTGGCGCGATCAACGAAAAGGCGGTGGTGCGCGAAAGCCTGATGTCGTTCAAGCGCGCCGGGGCGGACCTGATCCTGACCTATTTCGCGCGCGACGTCGCCCGCGAGGGCGTGGAGCTGTGAGCGACCAG
>JBMLRS010000317.1:0-3819 GCA_049240905.1 Elsteraceae bacterium | reverse complement strand
GAGAGCGATCTTGATAAGATTCGAACGGAAGGCGCGCATCACAATTTCCACTTATGCATAGTCCAGGCTCACGTCAGTGCAGGTTTATCACATCCGCGGTCGCTTGCCGAGCGTCGGCGCTCGCCGACCGACGCCTTATCCGACGTCTTTCTGCGAAGAGCAGCAATGCGAAAGCGAGATTCGTCCGAAGGTACATGAGACCAAGGCGGCGCGGCTCCTGGATCAGGCGCGCGACCCACTCCAACCCGCACGCCTGCATCCAACGCGGCGCGCGCCAACGCAGGCCGGCGACCACGTCGAACGCGCCGCCGACTCCCATGCGGTACGGCGCGCCCAGGGCGTCGTGGTGGCGCGCGAGAAAGCGCTCCTTCGCGGGCGACGAGATTCCGACGAACAGGCAGTCCGCGCCGGACGCTCGTATCTCATCGACGATCTCGTTTTCTTCCTCCGGCGTGAAATAGCCATGTCTGCTGCCCGCCAGAACGAGCGTCGGATGCTGCTCTCTCAAGCGCTCGACCGCCTTCTGCAAGACGACGTCGCTCGCGCCGAGCAGATAGGGCCGACGACCGGTCGCCGCGCACCAGGCGATCACGCGCGTCATCAGATCGATCCCGGTGACGCGTTCGGGGACCGGGAGGCCCAGCAGGCGCGCGCCCCAGACGATGCCCATGCCATCGGCCGAGATCAGCTCGGACGTGGCGACGTCCTCCTGAAGCGTGGGGTTCGCCTGCATCGCGATCAGCTTAGCGACGTTGACGTCGGACTGGCGTAGCGTCCGGCCGTTCCGCATCGCTGCGCAGGCCTGCTCGAAGAACTGGTCGAAGGTCAGGCAGTCCAAGGGCGCATGCGAGAGGGTGATCCGCAATCGCGCTTCAGACGCCAAGGCCCGATCGAGGGCGGGCACCGCCCGCCGACGCTTCCATCCGCCGACCCGCTCCGGGCCGAACGCGCGCACGGCGAGGCGCGTCAGGCCTCGCTTGACGGCGTCGCGCGGGCGCCACGCATAGCGCAGGACATGGGCGTCGAGGCGGGCGATTTCTTCTGCGTCCGCGTCCTGAGCCTCGCCCGTCGCCTCCAGCGTTTCCGCGCGCGCCTCGATCCAAAGGGAGCCTGCGAACCGTGAGGGCGAGGATGGCGGATCCATCGGCGCCAGACCCGCGCGGCGAAGCAGCCGGGTCAGGCTGGCTTGTGTGAAATAGCTCAGATGAGCGGGGTGGACTTCGCGCCAGCTGGACCAGGCGGCTTCGGCGTCCGGGACCTCGATCACCAAGCGGCCGCCCGGTTTAAGCGCCGAACGCAACATGCGGAGAGTCTCCGCCGGACGCGACAGATGCTCAAGCGAATGGAACGCGACGATCAGATCGAAACGCGCTGTCCCAACCCCGGCCTCTTCGATGAACCGCACGGGCGCGCCATCCAGGCCCAGCTCGCGGCGCGCGAGATCAGGCTCGATCGCGAACAGAAACAGGTCCGGCCTTGCCGCGTGGATCCGGCCCAGAAACGCGCCGTATCCCGAACCGATCTCCAGAAGCGTCGCCGCCAAGGGCAACGCGGGCAGCAGGCGCGCGGCCCGACGGTCGGCGAAATCGGCCGCTCGAAGGCTGCGCAGAAAAGCGGCGTCGTAGCGCGTGGCGGCCTCGGACAGGTACAATCGGCGATACTCCGTCGCATGGAACCGATGGGCCGAACCGGCAGAGAGATCCGCGTCGAGGTATAGCCCGCCGCAATGACCGCACCGCATGAGCGACTGCCCGAGCGAGAGCGAGCGCTCCGCCCCCAGAGAGCGCTGCTCGGTCGTCGCGTCGCACAGCCGGCAGCCGCCGAGCGGAAGATCGAGCGTGAGGGGGGCGTTCGTCATGGCGCCGGCGCCGACGCCGCGAGGTCGGGGTGATGGTTTCCAGCGAGCCGCGCGCCGCCGTTCGCCAACGCGTGGCTGACCAAACCGGAGGTGCCTGGACGCGAGTCCCGAACCTCGTTGTCGATCAGGGCGACCTCGACCGCCGCCGCGAGGCCGTCTTCGATCAGCGGACCGAACCCGCCGCAATCGACGATCAGGTTGCCGCGGATCGCCACCGCGGCAAGGCCGGCATGCGGCCCCTCTCCAGCGCCAAGCTGGATCGGGCGGGCGATCCGGGACAAGAGATTGCCGACCACCAGCACGTTCTTCGCGTCCACGACGCGGATTCCTTCCGCCATGATCCGTGGATCGCCGCTGATCCGATTGGCCGACACGACGACCCCGCGCGAGCCGCGATCGACGGAGATCCCCCGCCACCCGTAGCCCTGGATGCTGTTGCCGGTGATCGTGACGTCCTCGATGGTTCCGGGATGCGCGAAATTGACCAGTACGACGCCAGCGACCCGCTCGCTGGTCTCGTTGACGAAGCTGTTTCCGGCGATCGAGCCGCTGCGGACCCCGTCGCGGACCAGGATCGAGGTGGATTCCGGCAAGGCGCCCGCGAAGCGAAAGCTGTTGTTCGCGATGACGAAGCCTTGGACCCAGTTCAGCTCAAGCATCGCGTCGACGTCGGTGCGGACGTCGAACTGATTTCCGATCACGACGACGTTGCGGATTCGGGTCTCGGCCGAATCGCTGAGGATGTAGACGCAGTTCTGCGGCCTGGATCCGGGCGCTACGCCGGAGAACCGGTTACCCTCGATCCGAAGATTGGCGCGGATTTCGCCTGGGATGTGACCGCCCGAGATATAAACGCCCGGAACATTGCCGTTCCCGTCGAAGCGGCATTGCGCGACGACGATGTCCTCCAGCGCCTGCAGGGGCTGATGCGGACCGGGGCCCAGTATGACGCCGCCGCCGCCGCTTTTCGCCGATCCTTTTGGTCCGCCGTCGCCGAAATGCGCGATGCGGCAGCCGATGATGGAGATCCGGCGGACCTGCCCGCGGATATAGACCGCGAAGCTGGTTTGCCCGTCGCGCGACACCGTGGTCTGCGACCCGATGTTTCCCTCCAGCCCCAGCGATGTCAGGGAAAAGGCTTCAAGCAAGCCGATGTGATGGATCAGATTGAAGGGTTCTGGCAGGTTCTCAGCGGGGAAGGCGAGGGTCGAGAGGTCGGGTCCGGCTCCGATCCAGCTCTGATGAGAGCGCGGGATCAAGGGCCGGCGAACCAGATAGCGGCCGGGCGGAAACCGGACGACCGCGGCCCCGCTGTCGCAGGCGGCTTGAATCGCCGGGGCGTCGTCGGTCACGCCGTCGCCCTTCGCGCCGAAGCTGGCGACGTCCGTCGCCTGCGCCGACGCGGCGTCGGCGCGCCAAGCGAACGCCTGAGCCGCTGCGGCGGCGGTCGACGCGACGAGAAGGGCGCGGCGCGGAAGGGCGGTCATGCCGGTGCGAAGCGCGGGTCGGCCGCGACCATCTCCGCGATCACGAGATCAAGCGGCGTCGTCGCGCGCCACGCCAGCCGCCTCCAGCTCTTTGAAGGGTCGCCGAGTTGGCTCGGCCGGTCGAATCGGCGGGCGAGGGCAGGATCGTGGCGGATGGTGATCGGGATCGGGATCGCGGCCGCGACCTTCTCCGCTATGTCGGCGACGCGGTGCTCTTGGCCGCTACAGAGATTGTAGACGTCGACCGGCGCGTCATGCGGTCGGCGCAGCATCGCGAACAAGCCTTCAGCAGCGTCTTCGACGCTCAGATAGTCGCGTCGCGTGTCGAGGTTGCCGAGCGCGAGCGGCGCGGGGGCGCCCGGGTCCCGGCCGCGAAGGGCGACCAGCCGCGAGAGAATGTCGGGCACCAGATGCGCGTTGCCGTCCCCGGTCCCGATCACGCCAAACCCCGTTCCGCTGGCGGTCATCTGCGTC
>JBMLRS010000316.1:0-8768 GCA_049240905.1 Elsteraceae bacterium | reverse complement strand
ATACGGCGACCTCAGAGTCGCGCAGGGGAGAGAATGGGTATGAGCGATAACGAGATGACCGGCGGCGAAGCGCTCGCCCGGATGATCCAGGCCTTCGAAGGCGGGCCGATGTTCGGGATGGGCGGCTTCCAGCTGCTGCCGTTCTATGACGCGGCGCGCCGCCTTGGCCTGAACCATCACCTGATCAACGACGAGCGCGCGGGCGTGTTCGCGGCCGACGCCTACGCCAAGGTGACCGGGCGGGTCGGGTTGGTGGACGCGACGCTCGGGCCGGGGGCGACCAATCTGGTCACCGGCTTGGTCGAGGCGCTGAACGCCGGTTCGCCGATGGTGGCGCTCGTCGGCGATTCCAACCGCGACCATGCCTGGAAGAACATGACCCAGGAGAGCCGGCAGGTGGAGATTCTGCGCCCGGCCTGCAAGGAGCTGCTTCGAGTCGAGGCGATCCATCGTATCCCCGAACTGATGCGCCGCGCCTTCGCGGTCGCGACCAGCGGCCGCCCTGGCCCGGTCGTGGTCGATGTGCCGGAGGATATCTGCCACGGGACCTATGGTTTCTCGGACGAGGATTTCCGGGTCAATTCGGCGCATCAGGCGGCCCCCTCGCTGCGCTGCCGCCCGGATCCGCGCGAATTGGAGCGCGCCGCGCGCCTGATCGCCGAGGCCAGGCGGCCGATCATCCTGGCCGGCGGCGGCGTGCATCTGAGCGGCGCGGCCCAGACTCTGAGCGCCTTCGCCAACGCGCTCAACATCCCGGTCGCGCACACGATGACGGGCAAGGGCGCGATCGCCTGCGTCGATCCGCTGAGCGCCGGCCTGTTCGGCCGCTACGACCGGATCGCCAACAAGCTGATCGAAGAATCGGATCTGATCCTGGTGGTCGGCTGCAAGCTGGGCGAGATCGCCACCAAGCGCTTCACCGTGCCGCCCAAGGGCAAGCGCGTGATCCATCTGGACATCGTCGCCGAGGAGTTCGGCCGCACGCTGGAGCCGGAGATCGCGCTGTGGGGCGACGTGGATCTGGGCCTGAAGGATCTGCGCGCGGCCTTGAGCGGTGACGCCGCCAAGATCAAGGCGCGGCAGGCGGATTACGCGGCCGACGTGGTCGCGCGCATGAAGGCGTGGCGCGACGGGGTCGCGGAGCGGCTGGAGTCCGACGAGGTTCCGGTCAGCATGGCGCGCCTGATGTCCGAGATTAACCTCGCCTTGCCCGGAGACGGCTATCTGGTCGCCGACGGCGGTTTCGCGGCGCATTGGGGCGGATTGCTGTTCAACACCAAGCAGCCCGGCCGCAGCTTTGTGCCGGATCGCGGCTTCGCGTCGATCGGCTACGGCCTGCCCGGCGCGATGGGCGTCGCCTTGGCCGCGCCCGGCAAACGGGTGATGAGCCTGACCGGCGACGGCGGCTTCAACATGATGCTGGGCGAGATTGAGACCGCGCGGCGCATGGGCCTGACCTTCACGATCATCATCGTGAACAACGCGGCGTCCGGCTACGTGAAGGCCTTGCAGCATCTGGTCTACGGCGCGGGGAACTACCACGCCTCCGACCTGGCCGAGACCGACTACGCCGCCGCCGCCCGCGTGCTGGGCTGCAACGGCATCCGGGTGGAGCAGCCCGGCGATCTGGCCGCCGCCTTCGCACAGGCCTCCACCTTGAAAGGGCCGACCGTGATCGACGTCGTGGTCACGCGCGATCCGGGCAAGATGCTGCCCGGGGTGGATAATCGCGCGGCCGCCAAGATGAAGCAGGGGGATCGGCCGGCCTGAGCGCGTTGGAGCGATCGGGACCCGCGACCAGGGTGGCCCGACAAGGGCGCGGCTTCGGCTCGATATCTCTTGTGGGATCTCGTTGCGATAAAGGGCGGCGAGGAATTGGCGGCGGGGCTCCTCGATCGCCAGTCGCTCGGTCCAATCGATGAAGCGCGCCACGCCCTTGGGCGATGCAGGTCTATCCAGGCTGCCGCGAGGGCGGTGAGTTCCGCGGTCAGGTTTCGCATAGACGCCTCTCCAGCGCTCGCTCGACAGGCGAGAACAAGATCGGCTTACGTCGAAGCCGATCTTGTTCAAAACCTATTGAAACATGGCGCGGTTTCGATTTTTCGCGATTTAGGCTAAGTCGAAAACGCGCTAAAGCCTCTCCGTGACGGGAACCAGTCTGGTCGCCGCCGCCTTCGCCGCCGCCAGCACGGTCGCGCGGAGAGCGGGGTCGTCCAGCGCGCGTGCGACGCCCGCCGCCCCGGAGAGCAGCGACAGGAGGCTCCAGGCGCGCGCCTCGGCGTCAGGCCCCTCCAGTCCGCTGGCGATCAAGACGACTATCTCCCGCATCTCCTTGGTGTAGGCCGCGCGCGTCGTCGGGTTCGCGCGGGCGACGTCGGCGGTGAAGCTGGGTAGCGCGCAGGCCTCGTCCAACGCCAGCTCCATGCGCTCGCCCAGATAGAGCGCGACGAACGGCCCCACCCATTGCGCCCCATGCTCCGTTTGCAATTGGACGATTGCGCCGCGCAGGAAGCGCAGCCCTTCAGTCACCGTGACGGTGAACGCTTCGGCCTTGGAGCCGAAATTCGCGTAGAACGCGCCTGACGTCAGACCCGCCTCCCTGGCCAGCCCATCTACGCCGACGCCGCCGAAGCCGCCGACGCGGAACCCGCGGCCAAGCGCTTCGATCAAGCGTTCCTTCGCGTCGCCGCCGCCGCCTTTCGGTCTTCCCATCGCGCGCTCCACACAAAAAAAGAACGATCGCTATTTTTCTATTTGACTAAATAGCGATCGTTATATTAACCATATCTAACGATCGTTATATAACGATCGTCACGCTGCCGCAAGTAACCGCGACGCCGCGCTGATCCCTGGTTCAAGGAGATTGATCATGCCACTTACGCTCACCATCACCGAAGGATTGCTGCCAAAGGGACAGGAGAAGATCGCCTTCGCGCGCCTGTCTGAGGCCATGCTGCGGGCGCACGGCATGGCCGGAAATCCGGTCATGACCCGCAACGTCGTCGGTTCCGTGCAGATCCAGCCGGCCGGGACGACCTTCATCGGGCTGCAGGAGACGCCGGCCGCCTTCGTCGAATGGAAGACGCCGTCCTTCGCCTTCGTTGATCCCGCCGCCCAGCAGGCTTATCTGCGCGAAGCCAGCGACATTCTGGTCGAAATGACCGGTGGGCGGCTGGCGCGCGAGAACATTGGCGTCAACGTCGTCCACGCCGTCGACGGCGCCTGGAACTTCGATGGGCGGCGCATGACGAACGCGGAAATCGCCGCACAGCTGGCGTGACCCGGCCAGCCTCGCTTCCTGCTTGAAGGGAAATCATCATGAGAGAATTTCTATCGAGGACGTTGGCCGTGGCGGCGATGGCGGCGAGCCTCGCCGCCGCAGCGCCTACCCACGCGGAGAGCGACGTCTCCTACCGCGCCCTCGACGTCGACGGATCCAGCGTGTTCTACCGGGAGGCCGGCGCGGAGAGCGCCCCGGCCATCCTGCTTCTGCACGGCTTTCCGACCTCGTCGGTCATGTTCCGCAACCTCATCCCGGCGCTGGCTGACAAATACCGCGTGATCGCGCCGGATCTGCCCGGCTTCGGCTTCACGAAGACCGCCCCCGGATACGCGCACAGCTTCGACCAGCTCGCGCGCACCGTCGACCGGTTCACCGAGCTGAAGGGGCTTCGTCGCTTCGCCATGTATGTGTTCGATTATGGCGCGCCGGTCGCTTGGCGAATCGCGGCGGCGCATCCCGACAGGATCGCCGCGATCATCACGCAGAACGGCAACGCCTTCGCCGAGGGCCTCAACCCGAAGGGCTGGACGCCGATACAGCGCTACTGGGCGCAGCCGACGCCGGAGAACCGCGACGCGCTGCGCGGCTTCCTGAAGCTCGACATCACGAAGTTTCAGTATTTTGAGGGAGTTCCGGACCCCAGCAAGATCTCCCCCGATGGCTATACCCTTGACCAGGCCTTGTTGGATCGGCCCGGCCAGGACGACATCCAGCTTGATCTGTTCCTCGACTATCGGAACAACGTCGCCGCCTATCCACGCTTCCAGGCCTATTTCCGGGAGAATCGCCCGCCCTTGCTCGCCGTCTGGGGCAAGAACGACCCGTTCTTCCTGCCAGCCGGGGCGGAAGCCTTCAAACGCGACATACCCGACGCGGAAGTGACCTTGCTCGAGACCGGCCACTTCGCGCTGGAGACGCATCACCGGGAAATCGCCGCCAAGATCCGCGACTTCCTGGAGCGTCGGGTCAAATAGCTTGGCGCTGGCTCTCTCGTCCAACTCGGCCCGGCCTCATCGACCGGCGCCGAGTTGCGCGGGAAGCTCAATTCCCGATTGACGGCCGGGCGCGGAACGGGATCATCGAGCGCCGAGACGCTATCCCTTCGAAGACGCCCCGCCCATGTCCGCCCGCGCTTTGTCCGCCTTCGCCGCGATCTTGATGCTGACGGTCTGCGCCGCCGGGACCGCCAACGCGGCGGACGATCCCTTCGAGGACATCAATCGCTCGATCTTCGCGCTAAACCGCGTGATCCGGACCCATGCGCTCGCGCCCGCCGCGGAGGCTTATCTGGAGGCCACCACCCCTGAGTTCCGTAACGGCGCGGCCGCGGCGCTGGCGAACCTGAACGAGCCGGTCACGACCGTCAGCGCTCTGGCGGCCGGACGGCTCGACATCGCGCGCATCTCCGCGACCCGCTTCTTGATCAACTCGACCTTTGGGATCGCCGGGGTGGCCGATCGCGCCTCGGAGGAGGGGTATCCGAGGGCCAATTTCAGCCCCGGCGACGCACTGTGCGCCTGGGGCGTTCCGAGCGGGCCTTATCTTGTGCTGCCGCTGCTTGGGCCCAGCACGGTCCGCGACGCGTTGGGCGCGGCGGCGGCCGGGGCGGGGCTTGGCGTCGCCGCCGGGGCTTTCGCCTATGGCGCGGCGAGCGGGCTGGAGCGGCTTCAGGCCTATGTCGGGGCGCATGACGCGATCCGGCGCTGGGAGGAGACCTCGCTCGATCCCTATGCTCTGCACCGGAGCCTGTATTTGCAGCGCCGCGCCCGTGACTGCGCGACCGACGCGGAGGCGGCCGCGCAGCCGCGGACGCAGGATTTCCTCGCTGATCAGGAGGACTGAGCGGCCTTCGCGTCATGGCGCAGGCGCAACGTCATGAGGCCGGCGACCACGGACGCGGCGGCGCTGAACAGGATCGGGGTCAGATAGCTGCCGGTCTGGTCGAACACGAAGCCTGTGAGCGTCGGCCCCAGCAACGCCGCGAAGCCGACGGAGCTGTAGAGGTAGCCGAGCGTCGCGCCGACGTCGCGGGTTCCGAACAAGCCGACGGCGACGGCTGGATAAAGTCCGACGCAGCCGCCGTAGCTCATCCCGAACGTCACGGCGAAAAGGGAAAGGCTGACCATTCCGCCGGCCGCAGCCCAGATCAGGAAACTGCCGGCGACGGCGAACAGGAGCAGAGCGAGCATCCGGGTCGGCCCGACGCGATCGCCCAGCCCGGCCAGGGTGAAGCGACCGAAGAAGCTGCCGACGCCGATCAAGCCGATCAGGGCCGCGCCATCCTCCACCGAAAGCCCAAGGTCGCGCGCCGCCGGCACCATGTGAACGTAGGGAATCAGCGTGCAGAAGGACGCCAGGGCCATCAGGGCGTAGTAGCGGCGGAAGGCGGGAATGCGCCAAAGCCGAAGCGGCGTCGGGTAGGGGCCGCGCGCGCTGGAATCCGCGCTGACCGCCTCGCGACGCTTGCGAATGAAAAAGGCCGCCGGCAGCCCGACGGCGGCGATTGCCGCCGCCAGCAGGATGAAGCAGCCGCGCCAGCCGATATGGGGCACGGCGCTTCCCACCGCGAAGGGCAGGATCAGCGTGCCGAGCGCGAGTCCGGCCGAGGCCACGCCGGACGCCTTGCTGCGCTTGGCGATGAACCAGGATTGCACCGCCCCGACCGAGGGGACGTAGGAAAGCCCGACGCCGAACCCCGCGCCCGCGCCGTAACACAGGTAGAGCATGGTCAGGGAGGTCGCTTGGCTTGCGCCGAGCAGGCCTAGGATCATCGCCGCGAGGCCTGCCAGGATCAGCCGCCGCGGCGTGGAGCGATCGGCGAGCGGGCCAGCGACGGCGCCCACCCCATAGAACAGAAACGCGGCGATCGAGAAAACCAGCGCCACTTCGCCGCGTGAGGCGCCAAACTCCGCCGACAAGTCGGGAAATACGGCCGAGAAAGCGTAGGCGGAACCGAAGGTCACGCCGGTCACCGCCTGCGACGCCCAGACGATCCGCCAAGCCTGCGGTCCGTCAGCATCTTCGCATGCATTCGTCGGCGAGGGATTTTCGCGCATGTCCGCAGCCTAGGCCCAATCCCGCAACGGAGAAACCGCCCCGCTGAAGTCGGTCGCGATCGGCGACGCAAAGCCCATTCCGAGGTTTTCCCGAGACTCTGGCTGGCTTGCGCGTCGGATAGAAAAATATTCCCTGAATGTTAATTAATAGAAATAATCATTTTGATTTTCTCAATGTTGACGGAAGTATTATTTAAAGTCAGGCGAAATGGTAAGAAGTAGGAAATATTGAGTGAAATTTTCTTTTGGCGTGGAGGAGATTTCTGCTATTGCTGCGTGCGACGGTCGCGTTTGACCGCCATTTCGTTTGTGGATCGCCTGATGCGCCGCGCCTTGACCAGCTCTTTTCGCCCGGTGCAGCCAAGAATGGCCGCCGGACGCTGTCGTCGCCGCTAGACAGGCCTGATTCCGCGTCTTGCGACGCCCCTTTCGCACCGCCATTCTGCAACTCAACGTCCGGACTTGATCCGGCGACGGAGGAAAAACCATGTCCGACGCCCGCGCTCTGCGCCCCGAAAGCCTAGTCCTGCATGCGGGATATCGCGCCGACCCGACCACGAACGCGGTCGCCGTACCGATCTATCAGACGACGTCCTATGAGTTTGACGACGCGGCCCATGCGTCCGATCTGTTCGCGCTGAAGCGCCTCGGCAACATCTACACCCGCATCGGCAACCCCACCAACGCGGCGCTGGAGGAGCGGGTGGCGGCGCTGGAGGGCGGCGTCGCGGCGCTGGCGGTCTCGTCAGGGCAGGCGGCTTCCGCCTTCGCCATCCAGAACCTCGCCCGCGCGGGCGACAATATTGTGAGCTCCACCGATCTCTATGGCGGAACCTGGACCCTTTTCGCCCACACGCTGCGCCATCAGGGCATTGAAGTGCGCTTCGTCGACCCCGCCGATCCCGAGAACTTCCGGCGCGCGACCGACGACCGCACCCGCGCCTATTACGCCGAGACCCTGCCGAACCCGAAGCTGACCGTGTTCCCGATCAAGGAAGTCGCCGACATCGGCCGACCCTTGGGCATTCCGCTGATCGTGGACAACACGGCGGCCCCATTGCTGGCGCGCCCGTTCGATCACGGGGCGGCGGTGATCGTGCATTCGGCGACCAAATACATCGGCGGTCACGGCAATTCGATCGGCGGCGTGATCGTCGACAGCGGCAAGTTCGACTGGGCGGCCAATCCGCAGCGCCATCCCGGCCTGTCGGAACCGGACCCGGCTTATCATGGCGCGATCTGGATCGAGGCGGCCAAACCGCTGGGGCCGATCGCCTATATCCTGAAGGCGCGGGTGACCTTGCTGCGCGATCTGGGCTCCGCGCTCAGCCCCTTCAATTCCTTCCTGCTGCTGCAGGGGCTGGAGACCTTGCCGTTGCGCATCCGGGAGCAGAGCCGCAACGCCGCCGCCGTCGCCGATTTCCTGGCGAAGCAGAAGGGCGTCACCCGCGTGATCTATCCTGGTCTGCAGACCGGGGAGGCCAAGCGGCGCGCGGACGCCTATCTGAAGGGCGGCTATGGCGGCTTGATCGGTTTCGAGCTGGCGAGCGGCCGCGCGGGTGGGGAGCGGTTCATCGACGCGCTGAAGCTCTTTTACCATGTCGCCAACATCGGAGATTCGCGCAGCCTCGCGATCCATCCCGCCAGCACGACCCATTCCCAGCTGACGGCGGAGGAGCAGGACGCGGCCGGCGTGTCGCCCGGCTATGTGCGGCTGTCGATCGGGATCGAGCATATCGACGACATCCTGGCCGACCTCTCCAGCGCGCTGGAGGCGGCGAAGTGACGATCGACAGGCTTCCCGTCCTCTCCCTGGCGCGGGCGCAAGCCGGCTGCGTCGAGCATGACGCGTTCCTGGCGGATCTGCGCGCGGCCGCGCGCAATGTCGGCTTCTTCTATCTCAGCGACCATGGCGTCGATCCGGAGCTGGGGCCGCGGCTGTTCGCCGCCGCGCGCCGGTTCTTCGATCTGTCCGAGGCCGAAAAGCTGGAGATCGAGATGATCAACTCTCCGCATTTCCGGGGTTACACCCGGGTTGCGGGGGAGCGGACGCGCGGCCAGGCCGATTGGCGGGAGCAGATCGACATTGGGCCTGAGACACCCGCCGTCGATCTGAGCGACGATGCGCCGCCCTGGCGCCGGCTGCATGGTCCCAACCAGTGGCCGAAGGCGGCGCCGGAGCTGCGCCCGCTGATCCTGCAATGGCAGGCGGAGATGGGAAGATTGGCGATCACCCTGCTGGGCGAGATGTCCCTGGCCTTGGGCGCGCCGCGCGATTTCTTCGCGCCGCTCTATCACCCGACCCTGGAGCATCTGACCAAGGTGATCCGCTATCCCGGCGCGGATCTCGCCGGCAGCAGCCAAGGGGTGGGGCCGCATAAGGACGCCGGCATCCTGACCTTCGTGCTGCAGCATGAGACGGCCGGCCT
>JBMLRS010000315.1:0-6714 GCA_049240905.1 Elsteraceae bacterium | reverse complement strand
GCCCGGGATCGCTCTGCGGTCGGCGCTGGAGATCGTCGACGATCTGGCCGCGATGGCGGACGGCCGCCCGTTGCTGCTCGCGGTTCCCTCGGCCTATCTGGACCAGACCCTGCGGCGGCTGGTCCCGCTGCTGACGCCGGAGACGGGGTTGGCGCTCTGCGCGAAGGGATTCGACGCCGCGAGCGGCCGCAACGTGCTCGAGATCCTGACCGAGGCCGCGCCGTCGAACCCGATCGCCCTGCTCTCAGGCCCCAGCTTCGCGGCCGACGTCGCGCGCGGGCTGCCGACGGCGGTGACGTTGGCCAGCCGGGACGCCAGGCTGATCGCGGATGTCCAGGAGCGGCTCGGCCAGCCGCGCTTCCGGATCTACCCGACCGACGACATGATCGGCGTGGAGATCGGAGGAGCGGTGAAGAACGTGCTGGCGATCGCGTGCGGCGTCGCCGACGGGCGCGGCTTCGGCGACAACGCCCGCGCCGCGTTGATCACGCGCGGCTTGGCGGAGATCATGCGGTTGGGTCTGTCCATGGGCGCCCGACTGGAGACGCTCGCCGGCTTGTCCGGGTTGGGCGATCTGGTGCTGACCTGCACCAGCGGCCAGTCGCGCAATTACGCCCTTGGGCTGGCCCTCGGCCAGGGTCTGAGCCTTCATGAGGCCAGCGCCGCCGGCCGAGGCGTGGCGGAGGGCGTGTCGAGCGCGGCGTCGCTCGCGGCTCTGGCGCGAGCGCGCGGCGTCGAGACGCCGATCATCGAAGCGGTGAGCGCCGTGCTGCACGGCGGCGCGAAAGTGGAGGACGCGATCGCCGGCTTGCTCGCCCGCCCCTTTCCTGTCGCCGACCCAGGCGCCATAACCCTGTCATCCTCAGGCGCAAGAGAAGCAGCTCGATGAATCGTTGGCTCGTGAAGTCCGAACCCTCCGTCTACGCTTGGTCGCAGTTCTGCGCCGACAAACGCACTTTCTGGAACGGCGTGCGCAATCATCAGGCGGCAGCAAACCTGAAGGCCATGCGGATCGGCGATCAGTGCTTCTATTACCATTCCAATGAAGGCAAGGAGATCGTCGGGATCGCCGAAGTGGTGAAGGAGTATTACCCCGACCATACCGACGAGACCGGAAAATTCGGGATGGTCGACCTCGCCCCCGTCGCCGCCCTGAAGCGCGCCGTGACCTTGGGTGAGATCAAGGCGGACGAGACGCTGTCGGCCATGGCGCTGGTGCGCCAATCCCGCCTGTCGGTGATGCCGATCGACCCCGCTCACTGGGACCGGGTTATGCTGCTCGCCGGGGGAGCGCAATGACGCTGCTCTGCCGCCTGGAGGAGCTGGCGACGGTCGACAGCCGCGGCTTCTCGCTCGACGGGCGCGATTTCTTCGTCATTCGGCGCGGGGACGAGGTCTTCGGCTACGTTAATTCCTGCCCGCATGTCGGCGTGCCGCTGGATTTCCGCCCACATCGCTTCCTGACCCCGGACAAGAAATACATCCTCTGCTCCACCCACGGCGCGTTGTTCGCGGTGGAGAACGGCCTCTGCGCCCGCGGTCCCTGCCATGGCGACAGCCTGGAGGCGACGCCGGTCGAGGTGCGAGACGGTTGGATCCGGTTGAAGAGCTGATCGGGCGCCTTTCCGGCGCTTCTGAGCAAAAATTGCCGGTCTATGCTTGTAAACCCTAGATCTGGTGGGTTAATGACTGCGCCCCACCATAAAAGATGTCGATTCGATGGCCGGTCACTCCCAATTCAAAAACATCATGCATCGCAAGGGCGCTCAAGACGCCAAGCGCGGCAAGATCTTCACGAAGCTGATCAGGGAATTGACCACGGCCGCGCGGCAAGGCTCGCCCGATCCGGCCGCGAACCCGCGTCTGCGCGCCGCCATCGCCGCCGCCCGCGCGTCCAACATGACCAAGGACACGATCGACCGCGCGGTCAAGCGCGGCAGCAATCCGGGCGCGGACGACGCCGCCTATGAAGAAATCCGCTATGAAGGCTACGGCCCAGGCGGCGTGGCGATGATCGTCGAGGCCCTGACCGACAACCGCAACCGCACCGCCAGCGACGTGCGCTCGGCCTTCTCCAAGCATGGCGGATCCCTGGGCGAAACCAACTCCGTCAGCTTCCTGTTCGACCGCGTGGGTCTGGTGCGCTATCCCGCCTCCGCCGCCACGGCCGACGCGATGCTCGACGCGGGGATCGAAGCCGGGGCGGACGACGTCTCCAGCGACGAGAACTCGCACGAAATCACCTGCCCGCCGGACGATCTGGGCGCCGTGCGCGAGGCGCTGGAAGCCAAGTTCGGCGCGCCGGAGAGCGCGAAGCTCGGCTGGGTTCCCAAGACATCCACCCCCGTCGCCGACGACGCGGCGGCCAAGCTGTTCAAGCTGTTGGAGATTCTGGAAGACAATGACGACGTGCAAACCGTCGTCGCGAACTATGAGGTCTCTGACGAAACCCTAGCCGCCCTCGCCGGCTAAGGGCGGGGCCATGCGCCTGATCGGCATCGATCCCGGCCTGCAACGCACGGGCTGGGGGGTGCTGGAGGTCGACGGCAACCGATTGCGTGGCCTCGCCAGCGGCGTGCTGCGCTCCAGCGCGGACAAGCCGCTCGCCGAAAGATTGGCGCAATTGCATCGCAGTCTGGTGGCGGTGATCGAAGAATGGCGGCCGATCGAGGCGGCGGTGGAAGAAACCTTCGTGAACAAGAACCCGGTCTCCACCCTCAAGCTGGGTCAGGCGCGCGCGGTCGCCTTGCTGGCGCCGGCTTTGGCGGGCCTGCGCGTGCATGAATACGCCACCAACGCGGTGAAGAAGGCGGTGGTCGGGGCCGGCCACGCCGACAAGGCCGCCGTCGCCATGATGGTGCATCGCCTGCTGCCCGGCATGGTGTTTGAGACCAACGACGCGGCCGACGCGCTGGCCGTCGCGATCTGCCACGCCCACCACGCCGCGACCAAGCGGGTGTGGGGCGCGGCCCTGAAGGCGTCGGCATGATCGCCAAACTGACCGGCCGGATCGACGAACTGGGGACCGACAGCCTCGTGATCGACGTCGGCGGCGTCGGCTATCTGGTCACTTGCCCGCGCAGCACCCTGGCGGAGCGCGCGGTCGGCGACCCCCTCACCCTGTTCATCGACAGCCAGACCCGCGAAGACGGCACCCGCCTCTATGGCTTCGCCAGCGGCGCGGAGCGGGAGTGGTTCCGCCTGCTGCAGAGCGTTCAAGGGGTTGGCGGCAAGGTGGCGGTCGCCATCCTCTCGGTCCTGTCGGTCGACGCCCTGGCGCGGGCGCTCGCCGCCGGCGACAAGGCCGCGATCTCCCGCGCCGATGGCGTCGGGCCCAAGCTGGCGCTCCGCATCGCGACCGAACTGAAGGACAAGGCGATCGGCGCCGCCTTCAACGTCACCCATTCGCCGGCGCGCGCGGTCGGCGCCGCGGCGCCCGCCGAACCCGCGCCGCGCGCCGACGAGTCCGCGATCTCCGCCCTGGTCAATCTGGGATTTGGCCGGTCAGAGGCCTACGCCGCCGTGATCGAGGCCGCGCGCGCGCTGGGTTCTGACGCCACCATCGAGGCCCTGATCCGCGCCGGCTTGAAGGAGCTGAGCCGGTGAGCGAGCGGCTGGTCGATCCCTCGATCTCCGAGAGCGGCGACGCCGCCCTGCGGCCGGGTCGGCTGACGGAGTTCGTCGGCCAGGCGCAAGTGCGTGAAAATCTGGGCGTGTTCGTCGCCGCCGCCGCCATGCGCGGGGAAGCCCTGGACCATGTGCTGCTGTCCGGCCCGCCGGGGCTCGGCAAGACCACGCTGGCGCAAATCATCGCGCGCGAGCTTGGCGTCAACTTCAAATCCACCTCCGGCCCGGTGATCGCGCGCGTTGGCGATCTGGCCGCTCAGTTGACCAATCTTGAGCCGCGCGACGTGTTGTTCATCGACGAGATTCATCGCCTCTCGCCAGTCGTCGAGGAGTTCCTCTACCCGGCGCTCGAAGACTTCCGCATGGACATCATGATCGGCGAAGGGCCGGCCGCCCGCTCGATCAACATCGAGCTGCCGCGCTTCACCCTGGTCGGGGCCACCACCCGCGCCGGGCTGCTGACCAAGCCGCTGCATGACCGCTTCGGCATCCAGCTGCGCCTGCAGTTCTATGAGCCGGCGGAGCTGCGCGGCATCATCGAACGCCAGGCCGTGAAGCTGTCTTTGGAATTGACCCCGGAAGGCGCGGACGAGATCGCCAAGCGCGCGCGCGGCACGCCGCGCGTGGCGGGCCGCCTGCTGCGCCGCGTGCGCGACTTCTGCGCGGTGGACGGGGGCGGCGCGATCACCCGCGCCTCGGCGGACAAGGCGCTGGGTCGGCTGGAAGTGGACGCCCGCGGCCTGGACGCGATGGACCGGCGCTATCTGCTCTGCATCGCCAAGACGTTCGAGGGCGGCCCGGTTGGCGTTGAGACGCTGGCCGCGGCGCTGGCCGACCAGCGCGACGTGCTGGAGGAGGTGATCGAGCCTTTCCTAATGCAACAGGGGCTGATCATGCGCACCCCGCGCGGCCGCATTCTGGCCCCGGACGGCTGGCGCAGCCTCAATCTCAGCCCGCCCAAAGGGCTGGAGAAGCAGCTCGACCTTCTGGCGCTCGACCCGGGGATCGATCCCGATGGCTGAGCATGTCTTCCCGATCCGGGTCTATTATGAAGACACCGACGCCGGCGGCATCGTGTACTATGCGAATTACTTGAAGTTCGCCGAACGCGCGCGCACCGAAATGCTTCGAGAGGGCGGGTTGGATCAAAGCCGCATCCTGGCGGAGCAAGGGCTGATGTTCGCCGTGCGCCGTTGCGCGACGGACTATCTCCGTCCGGCCCGGCTGGATGATCTGCTGACCGTCTCCACTCGCCTGATCGAGGCGCGCGGGGCGCGGGTCGATCTGGAACAGCGGGTGCATAAAGCCGGCGATGAGAACCACGATCTCGCCATATTAGCCGTGCAATTGGCATGCTTGGATCGACGCGGCCGGGCGGTTCGTTGGCCTGCCGAGATTGTGAAGGTGCTGGAGACTTGGCGCATGACGCGACATGTGTCGAACGAATTGACTGCTGGTTTAATCAATAAAGGAGATGCCCATGGCCGCCGGCCATGACATGTCGATGATCGGGCTGTTTATGCAGGCCGACATCGTCGTCAAGATCGTGATGCTCATGCTGATCATCGCCTCCTTCTGGGTTTGGGCGATCGTGTTCGACAAGCTGTTGAAGATCCGCCGCGTCAACGCGCAGGCCGACGCCTTCGAGGACGCCTTCTGGTCCGGCGGCAGCCTTGAGGAACTGTATGACCGCATCGGCAACCGCCCGGCCGACCCGATGTCGGCGGTCTTCGCTGCGGCCATGCGTGAATGGCGCCGCTCCACCGCCGCCGGCGCCAAGGTGGGCGGGCTCAACAAGGACAGCTTGCAGCAGCGGATCGATCGGCAGATGGGCGTCACCCTCGGCCGTGAAATGGATCGGCTGGAGAAGTTCATGCCGTTTCTCGCCAGCGTCGGCTCGGCTGGTCCGTTCATCGGGCTGTTCGGCACGGTCTGGGGCATCATGAACAGCTTCATCGCCATCGCCGCGCAGAAGAACACCAGCCTCGCCGTCGTCGCCCCCGGCATCGCGGAAGCGCTGTTCGCCACCGCGCTGGGTCTGGTCGCCGCCATTCCCGCCGTTCTGGCCTTCAATAAGCTTTCGACCGATCTCGGCCGCTATGGCAATCGCCTGGACAATTTCAGTCAGGAATTCGGCGCCATCCTGTCGCGCCAGATGGACGAGCGCGGCTGATGGCGGGCCCCATGCTCGGCGGTCGCGGCGGACGCGGGGGCGGTCGCCGCAGAAACTATGTGCCGATGTCCGACATCAATATGACGCCGTTCATCGACGTCATCCTCGTGCTGTTGATCGTATTCATGGTGGCCGCGCCGATGCTGACGGTCGGCGTGCCCGTCGATCTGCCCAAGACCCCCGCCGCCAGCATCAATGACCGCGTCGAACCTTTGACCATCTCCGTCGACAGCGTCGGTCGGATCTTCCTGCAGGAGACGGAAATCACGTCCGATCAGATCGTGCCGCGCCTCCAAGCGATCACCCGCAACAAGGCGGACACCACGATCTTCGTGCGCGGCGATAAGGGAATCCAATATGGCCGCGTGATGGAGATCATGGGCATGATCGCCGCCGCCGGCTTCTCCAAAGTGTCGCTGATCGCGGAAATGCCTGATGGCGGCGGTCGTCCCGCAGCCGCCGGCGCGCCGCGCCCAGCGGCCCCGCGCTGATCGGGAGCGAGGGAAGGCCATGAGCCTGCCGTCGGCGCTTTCATTCGTCCTGCATCTGACGATTCTGGCCTTCTTGTATTTTGGCCTGCCGGAATTCGCGCGTCTGCCGGAGGAAGTGAAGCCGTTGACGGTGGAGGTGATCAACGCCTCCGACCTCGCCACCGCGCCCGTCTCAACCCCCGTTCTACCCTCGGCGCAGGCGCCGACGCCGCCGCGCGCGCCAACGCCGACGCCGACGCCACCGCCGCCGCAACAGCTCGCTCAGGCGACGCCGCCGCCCCCACCGCCGCCGCCTCCACCCCCGCCGCCGCCGCCGCCGGCGCCGCCGCCTCCCGTGATTCCGCCGCCGCCCGCTCCGGCCCCGACGCGCACGCCGCCGCCGCCGCCACCACCCCCCGCGCCGACTCCGCCGCCGCCTCCACC
>JBMLRS010000314.1:0-9351 GCA_049240905.1 Elsteraceae bacterium | reverse complement strand
GCCGGAGGTCTGGGTCACGCATGGCCGCGAGGAAGCGCTGCTGCGCGCAGCCGAGTTGCGCGGCGTGACGGCCCGGGCGCTTGCGCTGGTGGGGTTCGAGGAGGAAGGATCGTGATCGCCTTCGCGCGCTTGCTCGACGGTCTGCTGTACAGCCCCGCGCGCAACGCCAAACTGCGCCAGATCCAGGCCTATCTGGAGGAGACGCCGGATCCGGAGCGCGGTTGGGCCCTTGCGGCCCTGGTCGGCGACCTCAGCTTCTCGGCCGCCAAACCGGCGATGATCCGCGCCCTGGCGGCGGAGCGGACCGATCCCGAGCTGTTCGCCCTCAGCTATGATTTCGTCGGCGATCTGGCCGAGACCGTGGCGTTGATCTGGCCGGAGCGACGCACGAACGAGGCGCCCCCTGGCCTGACCGAAGTGGTGACGGCGCTGCAGGGCGCCAAGCGCGGCGAGGCCCCAGGCCTTATCGTGAACTGGCTGGACCGGCTGGATGCGGACGGGCGCTGGGCCCTGTTGAAACTGATCACCGGCGGGCTGCGGGTCGGCGTCTCCGCGAGGCTGGCCAAGACGGCCGCCGCCGCCTGGGGGAAAGTGGATCCAGCCGAGGTGGAGGAGCTGTGGCATGGGCTGACGGCGCCCTATTCCAGTCTTTTCGCCTGGTTGAGCGGCGCGTCCCCGCGTCCTGCGTTGAGCGACGCGCCGATCTTTCGCCCGCCCATGCTGGCGCATCCGTTGGAGCCGGAGGACATCGACGGCCTGGATCCAGGCGCCTATCGCGCGGAGTGGAAGTGGGACGGAATCCGCGTGCAGGCGGCCGTGCGCGGCGGTGAATGTCGTCTGTTCTCTCGCACGGGCGACGACATCGGGGCGGCGTTTCCCGATCTTCTGGCGGCGCTGGACGATGACGTGGTGCTGGATGGCGAACTGCTGGTCGGCCGTCCGAACGCCGCCGGCCGATATCAGCCTGCGCCCTTTAACGATTTGCAGCAGCGGCTGAATCGCAAGGCCGCCAGCGCCGCTCAGATCGCGAAGCATCCGGCCTTCATTCGAGTTTATGACTTGTTGTTCGACGGGACGGAGGATCTGCGGGCCTTGCCCCTAGACGCGCGTCGCGTCCGACTAGAGGCATGGATGGGCCGACGCCCGCGCCTGGCGATGGATCTGTCGGAGCAGCTCTCCTTCTCGAACTGGGATGATCTGGCGGCCTTGCGCGAGTCGGCGGTCGGCTCGATCGAGGGCCTGATGCTCAAGCGCGGCGACAGCGCCTATGTCGCCGGCCGTCCGAAAGGGCCTTGGTTCAAATGGAAGCGCAACGCCCTGCTGGCGGATTGCGTGCTGATGTACGCGCAACGCGGACATGGCAAGCGCAGCTCCTTCTATTCGGATTACACGTTCGGCTGTTGGCGCGACGGAAAGCTGACGCCGGTCGGCAAGGCCTATTTCGGCTTCACGGACGCGGAGCTGGTCGAGATCGACAAATGGGTGCGCGCCCACACTGTCAAGCGCTACGGACCCGTGCGCGAAGTGGAGGTTGGATTGGTGTTCGAAGTGGCGTTCGACAGCGTGCAGCGCTCAACCCGCCATCGGTCCGGGTTGGCGATGCGTTTTCCCCGCATCAGCCGCTTGCGCTGGGATAAGCCCGCGCAAGAAGCGGATGAGGTCGCGACGCTGGAGAAGCTTATTCGTTAATTGACTCGGCGCGTTCCGGCGCGGGCGGGGGACTGCTGGGCCAGAATTCCGTCGCCGAGGTCGGGCAGCAGATCCACCTGGACGACGCCAATCCCTTGACGCTTGAGACCGATCTCCTTCGCCGCGGCGTGGCTGATGTCGATGATCCGATTGGGGGAGCGCGGGCCGCGATCGGTGATCCGCAGTTCGACGGATTGACCGTTCTCAACATTGGTCACCCGCACGCGGCTGCCGAACGGCAGCGTGCGGTGCGCCGCGGTCAACGCATGCTGATTGAAGCGTTCGCCGCTGGAGGTCCGGCGGCCTTGAAACCGCGGGCCATACCAGGAGCCGAGGCCGACCTCCCGCGCCAGGGACAGGTCTAATTCGCCCTGCTGCGCTTCATTGTTCTGCGGCGGCTCGATGGTGATCGCCGAGAAGGCGATCTGGATCGGCTCGCTGGGTATCGGCGGGTTCGCGACGTCGCCGCCCTGCGTCACGGGGCGGGATCCTAGGAAAGTTCCGCCCGGCATGCAGGCGCCGAGCATCAGCAGGCCCAGCAGAGGCGAGAGTTTGAAAACCAGCCCTCGCGCTTGGCGCGGGGAACGGTCGTCGGTCGTGGAGGGCATCTTCGGCTCCCGATCGAACGGCCATGCGATCAGTCAAATTCGCGCGGGCCGCAATGTTGCGTGATAGGCGCAGCAATCTTGGTGAGCAGCAGCCCTAAAGCATTCTATTCTCGTGATCAACCCATAAAATTCGCGATAGGGAAACTGGGTGGAATTGGCCCATCGCGATGCAGATTATGGTACCGCTGCGCAGATATCCTGGAGAAAATAAAAGGATGATTGCGCGCAAAGAAAAAATTCCATAATTATTCTTTCAGGACTTTCTCAATACTTGAACCGCGTGAAGCCGGCGCGCGGCGGCAGCGCTCCGAACAGAACCGCACCTGCGGCCAATCGCGGGCCCATTTTTTCCGCCAGGTGAAGGGCCTAGCGCAGGCCAAGCAAATTTTTGTAGGCAAGTTCGGCTTGTTATGGGCCATACCATGTCCCCCTCTGGAAAGGTCGCGAGCGTGCGCGAATGAGAGCTGAGATTTTGAGTTCGCCTAAGCCGCAGATCCCGCATTGGGCGGCCGACGGCGCCTTGCTGACGTTCTGGGCGCTGGCGGCCCCGGTGGCGCTGGTCGCTCCCAAAGCCTTGCAGATATTAGTTTGGTTGCTGCCTTTGGCCAGCCTCGCGGTGCTGGCGCGGCATGGATTGGGCCTGCGCCTTCTTGCGTGGCGACCAATCTACGCGGTGATGGCGATCCCGCTTGCGGCGTTGGTCTGCGCGCCGGTCAGCGTCGATCCGATGGAGTCGGTCGGGCGCGCGCTAAGGATGGTTGGGGAGTTTGTCGCGCTCTGTCTTCTGATTACTTCAACCTTGGCTCTTCCAGACCCGCTGCGTCGGCGGCTGGCGCGCGCGGCGACGGTCGGCGTGGCCCTGACCGGCGGCATCATCCTGCTGGACGTCGCCACGCGCGGAGCGGCGCTGACTCCCTTCTGGGGGCGCTCGACCAGTTGGGAATGGCGCAAGATCGGCTATAATCGCGGCGAGACGACGCTCGCGATGCTGCTTCCCCTGGCGGCTTTGACCTTGGCGCTCAGCGTTGGGCGGTTCGGACGGATGGCGGCGCCGCTCGCGGCCCTGGCGCTGGGGGTTGCCGCCGTGCAGGTCGGCGCCAGCAACTCCGCGAAGATCGCGACGCTCGCGGCCGGCCTTGTCTTCTGCGTCGTCTATCTTCTGCCCGGCTTGTTGCGCTTGCTGATCTGGGGCTGCGCGGTCTCGGTGTTGGCGATGCCCTGGGCGCTCGACGCGATGCCGCCGCGGCCGATGATCGAGCAATCCGGGGCGTCGCTACAATCCGCCGTCCACCGCACGATCATCTGGGATTTCACGATCGCGCGGATCAAGGAGCGTCCGCTTCTGGGGTGGGGGCTCGACGCTTCCCGGCGAATGCCTGGGGGCGATGACGAGGTCATCGTCTCCGGCTTCAACAAGGCGGGAGCGCCCGGCGCCGCCCGCGTGGAGATGACCGGCCAGGTCATGCCGTTGCATCCGCATAACGGGGCGCTGCAGATCTGGCTGGAACTGGGCGGCCTCGGCGCCGCCGTCACCGCGGGGCTGATCCTGCTTGCGGCGGAAAGCCTCAGAAAGCTGAGATTGTCCCGCGCGGCCGCGGCCGCCAGCGCGGCGAGCTTCGCGGCCGGCTTCATCGTGGCGCTGGTCAGTTACGGCATTTGGCAGGGATGGTGGTTGTCCGCCCTGTTCATGATGGCGACGATCCCGGCCTTGATCAGATCCGACGACAGCGTGGCCCGGCCTTAGCGCGTGTTCAGCTTTTGGCGATTCAGACCAATTTGACGACGCGCTAGCCTTCCGCCGCCTCGCGTAGCATCTCCAGAGTCAGCCACTTCTCTTCGGCCTCGGCCAAAGCGGCCTCGGCGGCGGGCAGATCGGCGCTGGCCTTGTCGAAGGCGGCCCGATCGCGGGCGTAGAGTCCGGCGTCAGCCAGGATCCGGCGCAGCCCTTCGATCTTCTTCTGCAGGGCGTCGATCTCGCCCGGCAGGGTCTTCAGGGCGTGCTGATCCTTGAAGGTGAGCTTTTGCGGCTTCGCCTTCTCGGCGGAGCGTTCCACCGGGGCCTGCTTGACGGGCTTGGCCGCCGTGACCGCAGCGACACGCGCGGAGACGCCGGCGCCGCGTTGCGCGACCATGTCGCTGTAGCCGCCGGCGTATTCGATCCAGTTTCCCCCGCCTTCCGACATGATCACGGAGGTCGCGACCCGGTCCAGAAAGTCGCGGTCATGGCTGACAACGAGCACGGTGCCGGAGTAATCCGCGATGATCTCCTGCAGCAAGTCCAGCGTCTCGAAATCCAGGTCGTTGGTTGGTTCGTCCAGCACCAGAAGGCTGGAGGGTTTGGCTAGCGCGCAGGCCAGGGTCAGGCGGCCGCGCTCTCCGCCGGATAGCGCGCTGACCGGGGTGCGGGCCTGATCGGGCGTGAACAGGAAGTCTTTCATATAGCCGATCACATGCCGCGGCTTGCCGTCGACCTGAACGACGTCGCCGCGTCCGCCGGTCAGCGCGTCGGACAGCGAGCCGGTCGGATCCAGGCTGGAGCGGCTCTGGTCGAGCGTCGCCATCTCCAGGGTCTGGCCCAGCTTCACCCAGCCTTTGTCGGGCTCGAGCAGGCCGGTCAGCAGGTTCAGCAGGGTGGTCTTGCCGGCGCCGTTGGCCCCGATCACGCCGATCCGGTCGCCCCGCAGCACGCGGATCGAGAAATCCTTCACGATCGGCCGATCGCCGTAGGATTTGCACACCCCTTCGGCCTTGATCACCTGCTTGCTGGAGACGTCGCCTTCCGAGACCGTGATGCGGGCGAGGCCGGTGGCCGAGCGATGCTCCCGCTTGTCCTGGCGCAGGGCGTTGAGCTTGGCGAGGCGGCCTTGATTGCGTTTGCGCCGTCCGGTCACGCCATAGCGGACCCAATCCTCCTCCATGACGATCTTGCGGTCGAGCTTGTGGCGTTCGGTCTCCTCGTTCTCCAACACTTCGTCGCGCCAAGCCTCGAACTGGCCGAAGCTGATTTCGCGTCGGCGCGTGATCCCGCGGTCCAGCCAGACGGTGGCGCGCGACAAAGTCTGCAGGAAGCGGCGGTCATGGCTGATCAGCACCAGCGCCGAGCGCATCGCGGCCAGCTCGCTCTCCAGCCATTCGATCGCGGGGAGATCCAGATGGTTGGTCGGCTCGTCGAGCAGCAGGATGTCCGGCTCAGGCGCCAGCACCCGCGCCAGCGCGCAGCGGCGCGCTTCGCCGCCGGAGAGGGTCTTGGGATCCTCCTCCCCGGTCATGCCCAATTGCTCCAGAAGATAGCGCGCGCGGTAGGCGTCGTCCGCCGGGCCCAGGCCCGCCTCGACATAGGCCAACGCGGTCTTGAAGCCGGCCAGATCCGGCTCCTGCGGCAGATAGCGCAGCGTCGTGCCCGGCTGGAGGAAGCGCGTCCCGCTCTCCGCCTCGATCAGGCCGGCGGCGATCTTCATCAAGGTTGATTTGCCCGAGCCGTTCCGGCCGACCAGGCACAAGCGCTCCCCGGCCGAAACCCCGATTTCGGCGCCGGCGAGCAGAGGATGCGCCCCGATCGTCAGGCGAATGTCTTGAAGCAGCAGAAGAGGCGGGGCCATCGAGATCCTAAAGTCGCGTCAGCGAGAAGCGGGCAGAGGGATTTCTACGCTTTGTCGGCCGGACGCAAGGGGATTGCCCACGCAGATCCTTCCCAAACGCGCGATCTTGTCGGATGCTGCTCCCAAAGCGGCGGGAAGCCCGTTGGGGCGCGCCCGCGCAGCGCACCTGACCGACATTCTGGGGATCGAAGATGGCTGAATTTAAGCGCGTTCGGGACAGCCTCACCACTTGCAAGCCCGGCTACTCGCTGCCGAATGTGTTTTACAATGATCCGGAGATCTTTGAGTTCGATCTCCAGGCGATCTTCTATCGACATTGGTTCTTCGCCGGGGTGGTGGGCCAATTGGCCGAGCCTGGCAGCTATTTCACCATCGACGTCGGCCCCAGCTCGATCATCGTGCTGAAAAATCGCGATGGAGTGATCAAGGCCTTCCACAACAGCTGCCGCCACCGCGGCTCCAAGATCTGCCTGAAGGAGTCCGGCCGCTCCAACGTGCTGGTTTGCCCCTATCACCAGTGGAGCTATGACCTCGACGGCAATCTGATCAAGGCGACCAAGCACGACAAGAGCTTCGACAACGACGCCCACGGCCTGGGCGAGGTCCATGTCGAAGTGCTGGAAGGCACGATCTATCTGTGTCTGGCGGAGAAAGCCCCGGACTTCACCGTGTTTCGCAGCCAGATGGAGCCGCTGATGGCGGGCCATAATCTGGCCGAGGCCAAGGTGGCGGCGGACTTCACGGTGGTGGAGAAGGGCAACTGGAAGCTGGTGATGGAGAATTCGCGCGAGTGCTATCACTGCGCCGTGACCCATCCGGAGCTGATGATCACCTTCCTGGACGTCTATGACCTTCAATCCCCCTATGTCCTGGGCAAATGGAAGGAATGGGAGGCGCTGGGGCTGAAGAACGGTCCCGGGGTCGGCCCTGGATTCCGCAGCATGCGCCTGCCGATGAACGAGGTCTCCGAAACCATCAGCATGGACGGCAAGAAAGTGGTGAAGAAGCCGTTGGGGGCCGTCACAGGCTTCACCGGCGGCTCGCTGCGCTGGTTCTACTTCCCGAACACCTTCAACCATATCATGGGCGACTACGCCTTCCTGTTCCAACTGCTGCCGATCGGGCCGCAGGAGACGCGGGTGAACATGAAGTTCCTGGTGCATAAGGACGCGGTCGAGGGCGTCGATTACGACGTCGAGACCCTGACCCGCGCCTGGGTCGACACCAACAACCAGGATTGGGAGCTGGTGGAGAACAATCAGGCTGGCGTGAACTCGATGGGGTACAAGCCCGGCCCCTATCATCCGCAGCATGAGCGGGCCTTGATCGACTTCGTGGCCTGGTACACCGCGCACGCCGAGGCTTTCCTGGACGGGAAGGCGCCGGAGCTGGCGGCCGCCGTGCCGCAGTTGTCCTGACATGGTCGGGGTCTTCAAGGATCCTCGCAAGAGGGCGCACCTGAATCCGGAGGGGGCGGATCGCCCCCTGCGCAGCCCAATCCCTTTGGAGACCCTCAAGCGCGCCCGCGCTTACAGAAAGCAAAGACTGGTCGATCAGGTCGTCCGCCATGATTGCGCGGCGATCCTGATGTATGACCCGGTCAACATCCGCTACGCGTTCGACGTCACGAACATGCAGCTTTGGATGACGCATAACCCCTCGCATTACGCCTGGCTGGGCGCGGACGGTTACGGGATCGATTTCGAATATGGCGGTTCCGAGCATCTGGCGAAGGGGTTCGAGACGATCGACGAGGTGCGCAAGGCGACCTCCTGGTTCTATTTCTCCGCCGGCTCAAGGCTGCCTGAGCGCGTGGCGAAATGGGCGGATGAGATCGTCGATCTGCTGAAGCGGCGCGGCGGCGGCAACATGCGCCTCGCCGTGGACAAGCTGGAGCCGCTGGGCGTCGACGCGCTGCGGGCGCGCGGCGTGACCCTGGTCGAAGGCCAGGAGCTGACGGAGATCGCGCGCTGCATCAAATCCGCCGATGAAATCGCGCTGATGCGCTGGACCATTCGCGTGGCCGAGGCCGGCATGGCGCGCATGGCGGAATATTCCGAACCCGGCCGCACCGAACAGGAGATCTGGGCGGAGCTGCATCTGGAGAACATCCGCTCCGGCGGCGAATGGATCGAAACGCGGATCCTGGCGGCCGGTCCGCGTACCAATCCCTGGTTTCAGGAAGCCTCCGACTATGTCTGCGAGAAGGGCGATCTTCTGGCCTTCGACACTGACATGATCGGCCCCTACGGCTATTGCGCGGATCTTTCGCGCAGCTGGGCCATCGGGACGGACAAGCTGTCCAATTCCCAGCGCGAACTCTATGCGGCGGCGCGCGAGCAGATCGAACACAACATGGCGCTGCTCCGCCCCGGCCTCAGCTTCCGCGAGTTCAACGAGAAATCCTGGCGCATTCCCGAACGCTATGTCGGCAACCGCTATTCGGTCGCGCTGCATGGCGTGGGCCTGGCGGACGAGTGGCCGTCGGTCCCGCTGCATCCGGATTTCGCGCGCGCCTATGAGGGGCAGTTCGAAGAGAACATGACGGTCTGCGTCGAAAGCCTGATCGGGGAGCAGGGCGGCAGGGAATGCGTGAAGCTGGAGACGCAGGTCCTCATCACCGCCAACGGTCCGGAGCGGTTGGACAGCTTCCCGTGGGAAGAGGCGTGACCATTGGCGCTGGATCTCTATTTCGGCTTCGTCGCGGCGGTCGCGATCCTGATCCTGATCCCCGGCCCTAACGTCGCGCTGATCGTGGCCAACAGCGTCGCCTATGGCCCGCGTCAGGGGCTGGCGACCATCGCCGGATCCTCCAGCGCGATGGCGCTGCAATTGGCCCTGACCGTGGCGGGCATGACCACGCTGCTTTCTGTGCTGGCGGAGTGGTTCGACCTGCTGCGCTGGGTCGGCGTCGTCTATCTGGTCTATCTCGGCGTCAAGGCCTGGCGCGAGCCGCCGACCGATCTGACCAAGACCGGCCCGGCGGAAAGTCCGAACTGGCGCAAGCTGTTCAGCCGCGGCTTTCTGGTCTCGCTCACCAACCCCAAGACCCTGCTGTTCTACGGCGCCTTCCTGCCGCAGTTCATCGACCCGAAAGCGCCGGTGATGGCTCAACTGCTGCTGCTTAGCGCCACCTTCCTGATCGTCGCCGTTACGCTGGACAGCGGCTGGGCTTTGCTCGCCGGGCGCTTTCGGCGCCTCCTGGCCGTCAACGGACGGCTGCGCAACCGTCTGACCGGCGGGCTTCTGATGGGGGCCGGCCTTGGGCTGGCGATGGCGCGAAAATCTTGAGGATGGACGGGGCGGGATGAGACGATCGCTTTGGACGCTTCTCCTCCTGCTGGCCTTTCTGGCGCCGGCGGAGGCGCAGCAGGTGCGCGTTCGCGGCAAGATCGAAGCGGTGGATCTGCCGGTGATCAGCGTGCGCACCCGCGAAGGACCGGTGATCAAGATCC
>JBMLRS010000313.1:5636-8288 GCA_049240905.1 Elsteraceae bacterium | reverse complement strand
TCTTCGGTCAGGAGAGCGGAGTCGCTCACCAGCCCAGCCATTCCGGCTTGCGCGGCAGGGTCTGCACGCCAAGCCTCTCAAGCTTCAGCACGCCCTTGGAGACCAGTTCCGCCACCGGCGCGTCGGTCGGGCCGTTCACCACGGCGCGATAGATCGGCACTTCCATGGTCGGGCGATGGTCGTCCTTGGTCCAGGTGGACGGGCGGCAGACGCCTTCCAGCCCCTTGGGCACCCAATTGGCCTTCTGATAGAAGCCGTCGCGGATCCTTGCGCCGGTGGCGCCGCCGTTCTTGTCCGCCCATTCGATCGCCTCGGCCATGTAATAGGCGGTGCAGACGCCGGCGAGGTAATGGATCGGGCGATAGGCCTGGCCGCCCGCGTCGCTCATCTTGGAGATGTCGCGCAGCAGCGCCATGCCCGGCACGTTCTCGCCCCACACCACTTCGGTGCGCATGGGATAGATCACGCCGTTGGCGGCGGAGCCGGCCGCCTTGGCGGCGTTCTCGTCGATGCCCCAGACATTGCCCATGAAGGTGACGTCGACGCCGGCGGTCTGGCAGGCCTTCAACACCGAGACGTTGGAGCCGCCTGTGTTGCCGAGATAGGCGTAATGCGCGCCGGACTGCTTCAGCGTGAGGCATTGCGCGGTGAAATCGCCGGGCGCCAGGGAGAACTGGATCGCCGGCAGCACTTCAAAGCCCAATTCCTTGGCGTAATCCTCGCCCGACGCCTTCGGCGCGTTCGGATAGGGATGGTTGGCGCCCATGTGGACGTATTTCGGCGCGCCGGTCCTGCCCTTTTTCTTCCAGTCCTCGGCCGCCCACTTGATCATGCCGCGCGCGGCGTCGGAGTAGGACGGGCCGTAGAAGAAATTGAACGGCGCCGGCTTTTCCGACTTCTCGGCCGTGCCGTTCGGGTCGGTCAGCGAGCCGGCGTAGGAGCCGGAGATGTAGGGGATCTGATCCTTCGAGACAAAGCTGATCAGCGCTTCGGTGTCGGCCGTGCCCCAGCCGAAGATGGCGACGACCTTATCGCGGCCGGCCCATTTCTTGTAGGTCGCGATCGAGCGCGGCACCTGATACCCGTAATCGACCGTGTCCAGCGCGATCTGCTTGCCGTTGACGCCGCCCTGCTTGTTGATGAAGGCGATCGCGTCGACGATGCCCTCGCCGAACGGCTTGCCGACGTCGGAGGTGGCGCCGCTGTAATCAGCCAGATGGCCGATGGGGATCTTCTGCTGCGCCTGGGCGGGGACCGCGAGCAGGGCCAGAAGGGCGGCGGATGCGAGAAGCTGTTTTTTCATCGTGATTTCCTCCTTGTTGTTGCGTTTCAACCTCTCCCTCGGGCCTGTCGAAGGGCCGTGCTTCGACAAGCTCAGCATGAGGGAGGCTGTTTCCCCTCCTTCCTCACCCTGAGCCCGTCGAAGGGCCGTGCTTCGACAAGCTCAGCATGAGGGAGGCTGTTTTCCCTCCTTCCTCACCCTGAGCCTGTCGAAGGGCCATGCTTCGACAAGCTCAGCATGAGGGTGGTGGTTGGGTCGGCTGTGCGATTGAAGTCGTGACGAACACCCCTAATAAGAAAACGGATAGAGCTTCCAGTAGGCCTTGATCTGGCGCCAGCGATGGGCGAGGCCATCGGGCTCGAAGATCAGGAACAGGATGATCACCACCCCGATCGAGATCTCGCGCAGATAGGAGATGTTGCCCTTCAGGTTCAGCGCCGCGTCGATCGCGGTGCCGGAGAGCAACTGCGTCAGGTACTGCATCACCTCCGGCAGCAGGGTCATGAAGGCCGCGCCCATCAGCGTCCCGGAGATCGAGCCCAACCCGCCGATGATGATCATCCCCAGGAACTGGATCGAGAACAGGATGGTGAAGCCTTCGGTCGACACGAAGCCGAGATAATGGGCGTAGAGCGCGCCGCCGATCCCCGCGAAGAAGGCGGAGATGCCGAAGGACAGCGTGCGGTATTTGGTGAGGTTGATGCCCATCATCTCGGCCGAGAGATAATGGTCGCGCACGGCGATCAGCGCGCGCCCGTCGCGGCTGCGGAACAGGTTGGCCGCCAGCAGGAAGCAGATCACCACATGGGCGAGCACGATGTAGAAGTAGCTCTCGTCCGTGTCGAACATCACGCCGAACAGGCTGTAGTTCGGCGCGGCCGCGCCGGCGACGCCGCCGGTGAACCATTGGGCGCGGGCGAAGAAATCCTCGAGGATGAACTGCGCGGCGAGCGTCGCGATCGCGAGATAAAGGCCCTTCAGCCGCGCCGCCGGCAGGCCGAACACCATGCCGACGCAGGTGGTCATCAGCCCCGCGACCGGCACCGCCAAGGCGACCGGCAGGCCCCAGTGCTCCGCCGCGTAGGCCGAGGAGAAGGCGCCGAAGCCGAAGAAGGCGGCGTGGCCGATCGATATCTGCCCGGTGAAGCCCACCAGGATGTTGAGCCCCAGCGCGGCGATGCCGAGATAGCCGATCTGGATGCCGAGGCTCAGCAAATACTTGTCGCCCGAGAGCGGCAGCAGGCAGGCCAGGACGATGCCCAGGATCACCGCGATCCGGGTGTTGCGGGTGTCGAAGATCGGCTGATCGGACCGGTAGGTGGTCCGATAATCGCCGGAGGGTCGTTGAACGCCGCCGGCCATCAGACGCG
>JBMLRS010000313.1:0-5626 GCA_049240905.1 Elsteraceae bacterium | reverse complement strand
AGACGCGCTCGATGTCTTTGGTGCCGAACAGACCGTACGGCTTCACCATCAGGATCAGGATCAGCACGTAGAACGGCGCGATCGCGAACATGTTGCCGAGCTGCAGCCATTGGCTGTCGACGAAATGGGCGAAATTCTCCAGGAGCCCGATGATCAGCCCGCCGACCACCGCGCCGATGATCGAATCAAGCCCGCCCAGGATCACCGCCGGGAACACTTTAATCCCGAAGAAGGACATCGCCGACGACACGCCGTTGACCATCCCCACCACCACGCCGGCGACGGCGGAGACCATCGCGGAGATCGCCCAGGCCATGGCGAAGACCTGCCGGATCGAGATGCCGAGAGACTGCGCGGCCTGCTGATTGTAAGCGGTGGCGCGCATGGCGAGGCCCATCCGGGTGTAGCGGAAGAAATAGGCGAAGCCGACCATGATCACGAGCGAGACGGCGAGGCTGAGCATGTAGGCTGTCTTCACCTCCAGCCCGCCGATGCGGATCGAGGCGGTCTCGAAGATCGGCGGGAAGGGCTGGGCGAACACGCCGAACATCCATTTCATGGCGGACTGGAAGACGATCGAGAGCGCGATCGTCACCATGATCACGCTGATCACCGGCTCGCCGATCATCGGGCGCAGCACCACCACCTGGATCAGAATGCCGAACAGCGCCATGAAGACCAGGGTGATCAGGAAACCCCAGACGAACGGCACCTTCCAGCTCGTCAACATCCACCAGCAGACCCAGGCGCCGATCAGCAGGAATTCGCCCTGCGCGAAGTTCACGACCTGGCTGGCCTTGTAGATCAGCACGAAGCACATCGCGACCACGCCGTAGAGCGCGCCGACGATCACGCCGTTCAGCAGCAATTGAAACAGCAGGGCTGTGTCCATCAGGCGGCTCGATTCATCTGAGGCGAAGTCGGGATCAGGTCGACCACGGCGACCTGGGTCTTGATGCGCTGCTTGGTGCCGTCCTGGAAGGCGATCACGGTGTCGATCGGCACGATCTTCTCGCCGCGATAAACCGCGTCGATGATGTCCAGATATTTCTCGCCGACCACGCTGCGCCGGACCTTGCGGGTGCGGGTCAGCTCGCCGTCGTCGGCGTCCAGCTCCTTATAGAGCAGCAGGAATTTCGAGATGCGCTGGGCTTCCGGCAGCTTGGCGTTGACCGTCTCCACCTCCGCGCGCAGCAGCTCATAGACCTCGGGCTTGGCGCTGAGGTCGCTGTATGTGGTGAAGGCGATCCGGCGCTTCTCCGCCCATTTGGCGACGGTGGCGAAGCGGATGCAGATCATCGCCGCCAGATAGTCGCGGCCATGGCCCAGCACTACGGCCTCGGCGACGTAGGGGCTGAACTTCAGCTTGTTCTCAAGATATTGCGGGGAGAAGCGGTCGCCGCGCGCGGTGGTGGCGATGTCCTTGATCCGGTCGATCACGACCAGATGGCCCTTCTTGTCGTAATATCCGGCGTCGCCGGTCAGCATCCAGCCGTCGCGCAGGTCGGCGGCGCTGGCCTCCGGGTTCTTGTAATAGCCCAGGAACATGTTGGGGTGGCGGGTGACGATCTCGCCCACGCCGTTGGCGTCGGGATTGTCGATCTTGACCTCGATCGACTTGTCGAAGGTCACGCCGACCGTGTCGAAATCGACGTCCTGCGGCTGATGGATGGTGTAGGCCCCCAGCAATTCGGTCTGGCCGTAGAGCTGGCGCAGCGGCACGCCCATGGCCTGGAAGAAACGGAAGGTCTCCGGCCCCAGCGCGGCGCCCCCGGTGGCGGCGGAGCGCAGGCGGGAGAAGCCCAGACGATCTTTAAGCGCGCGAAACAGCAGGTGATGGGCGAGGCCGGAGCGCTGGCCGCGATCGAGCGCCGCCATCCCCATCTTCATGCCGATGTCGAACATCCGCTGCTTCAGCCAAGAGGAATCCATCATCCGCGCACGCACGTCGGCGGCGATCGACTCCCAGACGCGCGGCGCCAAAAGCACGAAGGTCGGCCCCAGCTCGCGCATGTCCGCCATCTGGGTCTCCGGCTCCTCGACGAAGTTCACCTTCATCCGGCAGACCAGGAATTTCCCGACCGCGTAGATCTGCTCCATGATCCAGGGCAGCGGCAGGACGGAGACGTAATCATCCTCCTCCCCCTTGGGATCGACCCGGAGATAGCTCTCGACATGGCGGATCACCGCGCCGGCGCTAAGCATCGCCAGCTTCGGGTTGGAGGTGGTGCCCGACGTGGTGCAGAGCACCGCCACGTCGTCGCCCTTGGTGGCGGCCACCAGCCGTTCGAAGCGCTGCGGATCAGCCTTGTGGGCGGCCGCGCCGCGCGCCAGGAGATCCGCCAGATCGACCAGGCGCGGATCGTCGTATTTGCGCATGCCGCGCGGGTCGCAATAGACGATGTGGCGCAGCGCCGGCACGCCCTCGCCCAGCGCCAACAGCTTGTCGACCTGCTCCTCATCCTCGGCCAGGATGATGTGGACCTCGGCGTATCCCACCAGGAACTGCACTTCGGCGTCCAGCGCGTCGCGGTAGATCCCCAGGCTCATCGCGCCCAGCGCATGGGCGGCGATCTCCCCCATCAGCCAATCCGGGCGATTGTCGCCGATCAGCCCCAGCACTTCGCCCTTCTCAAGGCCATATTCGGCGAGGCCCAGCGCCAGATCCCGCGTACGCTCCAGCACCTCAGCCCAGGTGAAGGCGCGCCAGATGCCGAACTGCTTCTCGCGCATGGCGACCTTGTCGCCATGGCCCTTGGCGTTGGCCAGCAGAAGCTTGGGGAAAGTGTCCTCGCTCACGCCGCGTCGTCCTCGACCACGCCCAGATAGGCGGTCTTCACATGCGGGTCGGCGAGCACGGCGTCGGGCAGGCCCTCGGCGATCTTGGCGCCGAAATCCAGCACCATCACGCGGTGGGAGATGTCCATCACCACGCCCATGTCATGCTCGATCATGATCACGGTCATGCCCCACTCCTCGTTCAGATCGACGACGTAGCGGGCCATGTCCTCCTTTTCTTCCAGGTTCATGCCGGCCATCGGCTCGTCCAGCAGGATCAGGTCCGGTCGCAGCGCCACGGCGCGCGCCAGCTCCACCCGCTTGCGCAGGCCATAGGAAAGCGTGCCTGCCGGGGCGCGGCGGACATGCTGGATCTCCAGGAAATCGATGATCTTCTCGACCTCCGCGCGATGCTCCAGCTCCTCCTTCTGCGCGCCGGTGAACCAGTAGAGCGCGCCGGTGAGGAAATTGTTCTTCATCAGGTGGTGGCGGCCCACCAGGATGTTGTCCATCACGGTCATATGACCGAAGAGGGCGAGGTTCTGGAAGGTGCGGCCGATGCCCAGCTCCGCCCGCTTGTTCGGTCCGAGCCCGACCAACTCCTTGCCCTGATAGCGGATCGAACCCTCCGACGGCTGATAGCGGCCGGAGATGCAATTGAGCATGGAGGTCTTGCCGGCGCCGTTCGGGCCGATGATCGAAAACAGCTCGCCCTTGGCGACGCTGAACGAAACGTCGTTCAAGGCGCGAATGCCGCCGAAACGCAAAGACAGATTCTGGACTGTCAAAAGGGCGTCGCCCATCCGTTTCCTCTCCCGGAGCCTTATCGCCTTCTAACGAGGCGTTTCAACGCTCAACCTCGACATGCGGGAGGGGGGCTCAGCTTGTCAAGGGGACGTAGCGCTTTACCGCCGCGACGCCTTGATCGCGTCCGCCGTCTTCTCAGCGATCATCATGATCGGCACGTTCAGGTTGGCGCAGGGAACCGACGGCATGACCGAGCCGTCGCACACCATCAGCCCCTCGACGCCGATCACCCGGCCCATCGAATCGCAGACCGCCATGGGATCGTCCAGCGCCCCGAAACGCGCCGTGCCGCAGGCGTGCCAGACCCCGCCGACATGGCGCAGCAGATGGGCGTGCAGCACTGATTCATCGGCCAGAAGATCCTTCAGCGGCGCCGTCCCCTTCTGCGCGAAGGCCAAGACCTGACTGCGCACGGGGCCCAGCGCGTCCATCAGCGGGCCGACCGTCGCCATCAGCAGACCGTTGGTCTTGGACGGCTTCAGCCATTTCTTCACTTCCGCCGAATAGGTGGTGGGGAACACCTCGCCGCATTCGCCGCGCGCGTGCATCGCGAGCAAAGCCGAGGCGGAGAGGCGGAAGCTGTCGGCCAGCCGGGTCAGATCGCGAGGATCGGAGAGTAGGCGGAAATCGATCACAGGCTCCTGCGCCGGGTCCGGCGAGGCGATCTCGACATAGCCATGGGAGAAGGATTTGTTGATCCACTGAAAAAGCGTGCCGATTCGGCTGCCGACGGCATGCCAGCCCGACCGCGCGTTCATCGCCAGATGCATGTCCCCCGGCGCCACCCCCTCCATGCCGGAGGACCAGCGCAGCAGCGCCTGGAGGTGATAGCGATCCTCCCCCGCCAGCCGGTCGCCCGAGGGAATGATGGCGGACATGCCGATGGAGGGATGCTCCTGCAGATTGCGCCCGACCCCGTCGCGCGCGGCCACCACCTCGACGCCGACGCGCCTCAGCAGGCCGCCCGGCCCGATCCCGCTGCGTTGCAGCAGCGCCGGGGAATGCAGGGCGCCGGCGCAGACGATCACCAACCCCGCCGAGACGGGCGTGGCGACGCCGCCGCGCTTGACCAGCGCGCCGGTCGCGCGCCTGCCGTCGAAGGTGATCTTCTCGACCGGGGCGTCGCTCCAGATCGTCAGGTTCGGGCGGGCGCGGACGGTGAGGGTGAGATAGGCCGCGCCGGCGGAGGCGCGCTTGCCGTTCTCGTCCAGATTGGTGGCGGCGGGGAAGACCCCGTCCTCCCACTTGCCGTTCTGATCCTCGCGGCTTGCGTAGCCGCGGGAGACGAACTCCGCCTCGACCCGGCGCACGAAGCCCGCCTGCTCCGACCGTTTCTGGCGCTGGATCGGCAGCGGGCCGTCGTCATTGTGCCATTGGCCGTCATTGCCGTAATCGAGGTCGCGCTCCAGCTTCTTGAAATAGGGGAAGACCTCCTCCCAGCCCCAGCCATCCGCGCCCAGATCCACCCACTCGTCGTAATCGCTCGGCGCGCCACGGTTGGCGCCCAAGCCGTTGATGGAGGAGCCGCCGCCGATCAGCCGGCCCTGCTCGTAAGGCCGCACGGTCGGCCCGCCGGAGTTGGAGCGATCGGCGCCGAAGGCCGCCACCAGCCCCTGCCACGTCCAATCCTTGTTGAAATAGGCTCGCCCCGGATAGGGCGACGCGATCGCCGCCGGCGCCTCGCCCGGCTTCACGTCCGGCCCAGCCTCGACCAGCAGCACCCGCGTCCCCGGATCCTCGCTGAGCCGGCTCGCCAACACGCAACCGGCGGAGCCCCCGCCCAGAATGACGATGTCGAAGGAGGCGGGATTTGACATTTGGACCCTGGCGGCGTGCGAAAACGAAGGCTGTGTCTCCAAGCCTCCCCGTTTTCGCGGCGCTCGGCAACAGGGTCGCGCGCCGACGCTTTCGTTCTAGACATCTTGGAGACAAGGCAGCCAAGGCGAGGCGCAATAACTTAGTGTCATCAACTCACTTGCGGGTGTCCGCCACAAACGCCCTCGTCCTGAGCAACGTCGAAGGGCCGGGCAAACTCAAGAAC
>JBMLRS010000312.1:1767-4101 GCA_049240905.1 Elsteraceae bacterium | reverse complement strand
GTCTCCGCTTTGGCGCCCCTGGCGATGCGCGTCCTGCTGCCGTCCGACTATCTCGCCGCGCGCGAGTGGGTTCCCTATCTGGCGATTTGCTTCGCCCTGCATGAAACCGCGAGCCTGGTGAACGTCGGCAGCTATCGCGGCGCCACCGGCTTAAAGCCCATGATGGTGAACTGGATTGGCGCCGCGGCCGCGCTACTCGGCTACGCCATCGCGATTCCCATGATCGGCGCCCCCGGCGCGATCCTGGCGACCGCGCTCGCCCACGGTCTCAGGGTCGCGCTGTTCCTCGCAATCGGTCGCAAGACCGCGCCGTTGGACTATCCCTGGCGCGGTCCGGCGATCGCGATCGCCGTCTTGCTCGCGCTGATCACGCTGAAGCCCGCCAACGCTTCGCTGACCGAGGACCTGACCTTCGCCGGGTTCGCGCTGCTGCCACTCGCCGCCCTGTCCTTGTGGGCCGCGCTTCCCTTCCTGCCCGCACGGAACATCCGTCATGCGGCGTAGCGACGCCCTTCAGGCCGGCGTAGCGGCCGCGGCCTGCGCGATCGTCGCCCTGCCGATGTTGGTCTTGCCGCATCCGGCGGTGATCGCGGCCGGGGCGATCCTGCCGCTCGCGGCTTGGTTGGCGATGCGCATTCCTTTCCCGCTCTGCCTGGGCTTCGTGATCTTTTCCTTCTTCCGGATCCATGAGGCCTTCCCATTCCTGATGCCGTTCCGCATTCCGCAGCTCTTGGCGATTCCGACCCTCGGGGTGCTGGCGTGGCAGATCTTCGGCAGCAGGCGGATCCAACCCTTCTGGTCGCGGGAGCTGACGTGGTTCGCCGTATTCTTCCTGTTGGTGACGATTGGCGTCGTCACCGCGACCAGCCGCCCGACCGCGCTGGCCTACTGGACCGGCACTTACGTGAAAATCGCGGTCATGGTTCTGGCGATCGCCTGGATGACGTCGGAGCCCAGGCATTTTCAGATCGCCTCGCGCGCCTTCATCTTCGCTGGTTTGGCGGTCTCCTACGTCACGCTGTACAACAAGGCCAACGGCATCGGGCTCGTGGAGGGCACGCGCGTCACCATCGGCCGCGACATGCAGTCCGTGCTGGGCGATCCCAACGATCTGTCGCTGGTCCTGCTGTTCCCGATGGCTTTCGCGGTAAGCCAGGCCACCACGAAGGGCACGCCTCTGCTATGGCGGCTGATCGGCTTGGTCAGCGTGGCCGTGATCTTGAGCGCGATCATCGCGACGCAGTCACGCGGCGGGCTGCTGGGATCTGTCACGGTCTTCTCGGTCTTTGGCGCGCGAATGATCAAGTCCAAGGCGCTGCTCCTCATGATCGCCCTGATCGGCGGGATGGCGCTGTTCGCGGCCGCCGGGATCTCCGGACGGTCCTCCGGCGGCGCGGCGGAGGACGGGATCGACGAGTCTTCGATGGGACGGCTTCACGCCTGGGGCGCGGCGATCAACATGGCGGTCAGGCGCCCTTTGACCGGGGTCGGCCTCGATAACTTCGTCGGAAATTATTATCTCTACAGCGCGTTCTGGGATGGGAAGAACCACGCGGTTCACAGCACTTGGTTCGGCGTGCTTGGAGAGACTGGCCTGCCCGGCCTGATCGTCTTCGTCACCATGATCGTCCTTATGGCGCGATCGGCCCTGAGCGCTTCGCGCAAACTGGACGCAGACCCGAACGCCCATCCAGCCGCCCGCGCGATGGGGCGCGCGGTGATCGCCGGCCTTGCCGGCTTTTGCGTCTCGGCGACCTTCCTGACCCAAGGCTTCACTTGGCCGGTCTACATTCAGTTGGCGCTGACCGTCGCAATTTCGCGTTACGCGAACCACTTGTCGCAGCCTGCGAACCAGTCCGCGCAAGCGCCTGCTCCAATCATTAATAAGTGATTGTTTTTCCTAGATTCTTTGTTTGGCCCCATGGCTGCAATCGCCTCCGCGACAACTCAACAAGGGGGACTAAGCCATGTGTGGAATCTTTGGAGTGGTGGGGATCGGTTCAGTCGCGCCCGCTCTGGTCGGGGGGCTGAAGCGCCTCGAATATCGCGGGTATGACTCCGCTGGCCTCGCGATCCTGACCAAGGACGGGCTGGTGCGCAGACGCGCGGTCGGCAAGGTCGCGGCGCTGGAGCGCGTGGTTCGGGATCTGCGCGCCGAAGGCGTCGTCGGCATCAGCCACACTCGATGGGCCACGCATGGCGCAGCGTCCGAAACCAACGCCCATCCGCATGTCGCCGGAACGGTGGCGGTGGTCCATAACGGCATCATCGAGAACTATCGGGCGCTTCGTGAAGAACTGACGGCCGCCGGCGCCCGCTTCGCGCTGCGCGAGG
>JBMLRS010000312.1:0-1757 GCA_049240905.1 Elsteraceae bacterium | reverse complement strand
GAGACCGACACCGAGGTCGTGCCATGGCTGATCACGATGGCCCAGCGCGCCGGCATGACGTTCGAAACAGCCGTCGTCCACGCCGCGCGCCGGCTGCACGGCAGCTTCGCTCTCGCGGTGATCTCCACGGACGGTCCCGGCCAGATCATCGCGATCCGCCGCGGCAGCCCCCTGGTGATCGGGATCGGCGACGGATGCGGCGTGCTCTCTTCGGATCCGATGGCCCTGTCCGCCCATGCCGACGCCGCGATCGACCTGAAGGACGGCGACATCGCCGTGCTGACCGCCGACGGCGTGCGCGTCACGGACGAGGACGGTATCGCGGTTGAGCGCCCGAGCCGAGCCCTCGCCGCCCTCGAGGCCGACGTCGGCGTCGGCGATCATCCGCACTACATGCATAAGGAGATGCATGAACAGCCGGCGGTCGCCCGGCGCGTCCTTGATCTCCACGCCGACGACGCCGCCTTGAAGAAGGCGCTGCCGTTCGATTTCACGCGCCTGGATCGTCTGACCCTGATCGCCTGCGGCACCTCCTATAACGCCGCCCTTATCGCGCGGCATTGGTTTGAGTCCGTCGCCGATCTGGCGGTCGAGGTCGACATCGCCTCGGAATACCGCTTCCGCAAGATCCCCGCGCAGGGGCGCGAGGCGGCGATCTTGATCTCGCAATCGGGCGAGACGGCGGACACGCTCGCCTGTCTGGACGGGCTGCATCAACGCGGGGTCACGACCCTCGGGCTGGTCAATCGCCAGGGCAGCGCTTTGACGCGACGCGCCATGGCCTGGCTTGATCTTGGCGCGGGGCCTGAGATCGGCGTCGCCTCCACCAAAGCCTTCACCGCGCAGCTGATACTGCTGGCGCGGTTGGCCATCTACGCCGCCTCCGTGCGCAAGAGCCCGCGCATGAACGCCCTGCTGTTGGATCTGGAGCGCCTGCCTCGGCTGCTGGAGCAGACCTTGCTGATCGAACCCAGCGCTTACATGGTGGCCGGCCTTCTGGCCTCGTCGCGCAGCGCTGTGTTCATCGGGCGCGGTGAGTTCGCCGCGCTGTCGCTGGAAGGCGCCTTGAAGCTCAAGGAAATCAGCTATGTTCACGCGGAGGGCTTCGCCGCGGGCGAACTGAAGCATGGGCCGATCGCGCTGATCGAACCCGGCCTGCCGGTGGTCTGCCTCGCCTTCTCGGGCGAGATGTTCGAGAAGACCGCGTCGAACATCGAAGAGGTGAAGGCGCGCGGCGGGCGCGCGATCGTGATCGGCGACGCCGTCGCCTGCCGGGCCCTGTCCGGAGCCGGGGTCGTCACTCTGACCCTCCCGGACGCCCCGCCTCTGCTGCGTCCGATGCTGGCCGCGATCCCGCTGCAGCTGCTGGCCTATCACGCCGCCGTCGCGCGCGGCGCCGACGTCGACCGTCCCCGCAATCTCGCGAAATCGGTCACTGTCGAATGAGCGCGAGCCCGACCGCGGGCCTCTCCTTTCGCCAATGGGTGAAGGCGGGCCGGCATCCGGCGGCGCGTTGGATCTTTCGCGTCGCCAAAGCCTTGAGACGCTTTCAGACGCCGGTCCTGCCCGGCGTCCACGGGCTCTGCTATCACGCCCACCGCGCTCTCTCAGGCGCCGCCGCCAGCACGGCGCGCGCGCTGTGGTGGACGCCCCTGTTCCGATCGCGCCTGATCAAGGGCGGCGGCGACGGCCTGTATCTCTATGGCGGCATGCCGCTGCTGATCGGGCCTTTGTCGATCTCCGTCGGCAAGGATTGT
>JBMLRS010000311.1:0-2281 GCA_049240905.1 Elsteraceae bacterium | reverse complement strand
CGGACGCGATCCAGGCCCTGCATCTCCGGTTTATTCGGAGAATGATCATGAGCCTCAGTTCCCCTGTCCTCGACCGTCCTGTCCAATCGCGCTTGTCCGCGCCCAACGTCGCCATCGTCGGAGCCACCGGCGCAGTCGGCGTCGAGTTGATCCGCTGCCTGGAGGAGCGCAATTTCCCGTTATCCTCCCTGCGCCTGCTCGCGTCGCCGCGCTCCGCCGGGAAGCAAGCTCAGTTCCGCGGCGCGCCGTTGACCATCGAAGCGCTGGGGCCGGACAGCTTCACCGGGATCGACATCGCCCTGTTCTCGGCCGGCAGCGGCATTTCCAAGGAGTATGGCCCCATCGCGGTGAAGGCCGGCGCGATCGTGGTCGACAATTCCTCCGCTTTCCGCATGGACCCGGCGTCGCCGCTCGTGGTGCCTGAAGTGAACGCGGAAACGATCGTCGGCCATAACGGCGTCATCGCCAATCCGAATTGCGTGGCGATCATCGCCTGCATGCCGCTGTGGCCGCTGCACCGCCGCCACGCCATCAAGCGGGTTCACGCCGCCACCTATCAAGCCGCCTCCGGCGCCGGGGCGGCGGCGATGGAGGAGCTTGAGGCCTCAACCCGCGCCCATCTGGCGGGCGAAGCCTATCCACCGCGGGTGCTGAAGCATCCCTACGCCTTCAACTTGTTCAGCCATGACGCGGCGGTCGACCCTGCGACCGGCTATAACGGGGAAGAGCTGAAGGTGATCGCCGAGACGCGGCGGATCATGGGAGCGCCCGACCTGCCGATCAGCGTCACTTGCATCCGCGTGCCGGTGCTGCGCGCCCATGCCATCGCGCTGACCGTGGAATTCGAAGAACCGGTCACCCCGGCCGAAGCGCGCGCGATCCTGGCCGAGGCGCCGGGTCTGCGGTTGGTGGACGACGTGGCCGGGAATCACTTCCCGATGCCGATCGACGCGCAGGGGCGGGACGACGTGCTGGTCGGGCGCATCCGCCAGGATCTGGGCGATCCCAGCGGCCGGTCCATCGCGCTGTTCGTCGCCGGCGATCAGTTGCTGAAAGGCGCCGCGCTCAATGCCGTGCAGATCGCCGAACGGCTGCTGAAATAGGCGCGCTCAGGTCGGCGCCGGGTTCGGAGATTCTGGAAAGGAGATCACGAATCTGGCGCCGGCTCCCGGCCGGCTGACGCAACTGATCGATCCGTGCAGGCTGCGCGTCACCAAATTATAGACGATGGTCAATCCCAACCCGCTGCCGCCCTCGCGGCGGCGGGTGGTGAAGAACGGATCGAACACATGACGCCGCACCTCCTCGGAGATGCCGGAACCATTGTCCGACACTTCGATCCGGATGCGGCCCTGTTCGCGCCGCAGCGTCACCGTGATCAGCGGCGCGCGCCGCCGCCCGCCCTGTTCTTCGCCATGAAAGGCGTGCTTTGCGGCGTTCAGGATCAGATTGCTGAGGATCTGCCAGATCGCCGACGGCCGCGTGGTGATCTCTATCGGGGAAGGACAATCGACCACCGTCGCCACCTTGACTTTCACCAGTTCCGGTCCGAGCGTTTCAATGATCTGTCGAGCGTAGGAGCCAAGCTCGAACTCGCGGACGACGTCGGCGGTCTGATCGATCGAGATCTGCTTGAAGCTGGCGACCAAAGCGCCCGCGCGCCGCATGTTCGCCAGCATCAACGCGGCGTAGTCGTTGATCCGCTGCAGGGCGTCCGCCAGTTCTTCCGGCTCCAGCCTTCCGGCCTTCTGCGCCGCCAGCAGATCCTCGATCTCCTCCATCACGCCGGAGGACCCGGTCACGCAGATGCCGATCGGGGTGTTGATCTCATGCGCGACGCCCGCGACCATCGTGCCAAGCGCCGCCATCTTCGCCTGCTCCGCCAGTTCATCGCGCGCCGCCTGCAGCCGGCGGGTAAGCAGCACGGCCAGCGCCTTGTCCTGTCGCAGCAGATCGACCGCCGCCGCCATCGCGCCAAGCTCGTCGCCGCGATGGATCTCCGGGATCGGAAGGGTGATCGAGGGATGGTCGACCCATCCGGGCTGCGCCGCCAACCGCTCGACCGGTTCGGCGGCGATGTCCATCATCCGGCCATGCAGCCGCTGCAGCGGCGCGGCGAGTTGGGTGCGCACCACCCACCGCATGCTGATCACTGAGGCGATCAGCGCCAGCAAGGCCACCCCGCCGACCAGGCGAACTGTCGTGACGCGCAGCAACTCCGCCCGCTCCTGCGCCGCGGCCATCTCATCGCGGGCGCCGTCCAGCAGCGTCTCCAAGGCGG
>JBMLRS010000310.1:0-5548 GCA_049240905.1 Elsteraceae bacterium | reverse complement strand
CAACTCGGCTGCGCGCAGCAGCGCTTCCTCGCGGCCATGCGTGACCCAGACCTCGGGCGCGGCGACGTCGTCGAGCGTGGCGAGCAGCTCGTCCCAGTCCGCGTGGTCGGAGATGATCAGGGGCAGCTCCACCCCGCGCTGCTTGGCGCGCTGACGCACGCGCATCCAGCCGGACGCGACGCACACCACAGGGTCGGGCAGGCGACGCGACCAGCGATCCGCGATCGCGCTGGGCGGCGCCAGGACAATTTCGCCGGCGAAGGCCGCCGCGCCGCCGCCAGCCTTGCCGCCGGCGATCGTCGCCGGCCTCAGCTCGCCAAGATCCGCGCCGAAGGACCGATAAAGGTCGCAGAGGGTTTGAAGCGCGCCATGCAACCAGATCGGCCTATCCCAACCGGCCTGACGCAATAAAGCGATCAGGCGCTGGCATTTCCCCAGCGCGTAGACGCCCACGACATGCGCCCGCTCCGGAAACATCCGCACCGACCGCAACAGCTTGGCGACCTCGTCCCGATCGTCTGGATGACGGAACACCGGCAAGCCGAATGTGGCCTCCGTGATGAAGACGTCGCACGGCACGGGCTCGAAGGCCGGGCAGGTGGGGTCGCGGCGTCGCTTATAGTCACCGGAGATCACGGCGACGGCGCCTGCATGCTCCAAGCGAATCTGCGCGCTGCCGAGAATATGGCCGGCCGGATGCAGGCTTAGCGTCACCGCGCCGATTCGCAGCGGCTCGCCGTAGCGGAGCCGCTGTGGCGCGCCGATCGAGGAAGATCCATACCGCGCAGCCATGATCGCCAGGGTCTCGGGCGTTCCCAGAACTGCGCCGTTGCCCGGCCGCGCGTGGTCCGCGTGCCCGTGCGTGACGACCGCGCGATCCACCATCCGCACCGGATCGATGTAGAAATCGCCCGGCTCGCAATACAGCCCTTGAGGGCGAACCTTCAGCCAATCTTCGACGCGCGTCATGCTTTCAACATAGCGCAGAACGGCGGGACGAAGCCAAAACCAAGCGATTGCACGTAAGAGGGATGGATAGTTTTGTTATCTGGAGCGATCCGTAAAATAAAACGGAAGGCTCGACGTTTGTTTCAACCCGAATGGGGAAACCACTTGTGTCGGAAGAGAAATACCACTGTCATCTATTGTATAACATTTTATGGTAGATGCTTACGACATTTATGATACATTCAACGCCAGCTATAGAGAAATTGATTGGTGATCGCAGTGCCTGAGGTGACTCTCCCCGCCCGTCTTGATTTCGCCGCCGCCAGCGCGCTGCTCGCTCAGGCGAAGGAGATCGTCGCCCATGGCGAGGATTGTCAGATGGTGGCGCGCGAGGTGGCCTCTATTGGAACGGCCTGCCTGCAAATCATCGTCGCCTTCGAACAAGCCCTCGCCGACCAGGGGCGACGTCTGACCTTGGTCGAACCCAGCCAGGCCATGCGAGACGGCATGCTTCAGTTGGGAATGGAAACCCTATTGATCCGATGGATGGGGAAAGCATGAGCAAGCGTATCTTGACCGTGGATGACAGCAAGACCATGCGGGACATGGTCGCCTTCACGCTGAAGAACGGCGGATTCACGCCGGTCGAGGCCGTGGACGGCAAGGACGCGCTGCGCGTTCTTGGCGGCGGACCCGTGGATTGCGTGATCACCGACCTGAACATGCCGAATATGGACGGGATTGAGCTGATCAAGGCGATCCGCGCCAACCCGACGCATCGGTCGGTTCCGATCCTGATGCTGACGACGGAATCGGACGCGGCGAAAAAGGACGCGGGCAAGCAAGCTGGCGCGACCGGATGGCTGGTGAAGCCGTTCGATCCGGACAAGTTGCTTGCGACCGTCCGCAAAGTCTGCCCGTAGCGTCCGCCATGGCGATCGTCGGCGACCCTTTCGACCAGTTCAAGGTCACCTTCTTCGACGAGTGCCAGGACTCGCTGTCGATTTGCGAACCTTTGCTGGAAAACCTAGATCAAAACGCTGATGACGAGACGCTCAACACGATCTTCCGCGCGGTCCACTCGATAAAAGGCGGCGCCGGCGCGTTCAATTTTGATCGGTTGGTGCGGTTCACTCACGCGCTGGAGACGGCGCTGGATCTGCTGCGCAGCCGGAAAGTATCGCTCGATCGCGACGCCCATCGACTCGTGATGCGAGCCTTCGACATGCAGACCGATCTGGTGGCCGCCGCGCGCACCGGCGCGGATCTGCAGCCCGGAGAGGAAAATGAGCTGATCGAGGCGCTGCAGCGTTGGTCAGCCACCGCCAACGACGCCGAACTGGCCGCCCAGGCGCCCTTTCCGTTCATTCCCGTCGCGCCGCCTGAGGCAGCCGGCCCGCCGGCGCGATCACGTCACCGCATTCGGTTCGCGCCCCACTCGGATCTATTCCGTAAAGCCAACGAGCCGCTTTTGCTGATCCGCGAACTGCGTTCGCTGGGGACCGCCACGGTGACGCTGGACGCCGGCAAGTTGCCGCCGCTCAACGAGATTGATCCCGAGGCCGCCTACTTCGCCTGGGACATCACGCTCGAGGGCCAGGTGACCAAGGCGCAGATCGAAGAGGTCTTCGAGTTCGTCACGGACGACTGCGACTTGTCGATCGAGCGGGAGGAGGAGCCAGGCGCCCTCGCCGTCCGCGTCGAGGAGCCGCCCCCGGCGCTCACTCAAGCGGCGTCGACGCCGGCGGTTTCCGCGCAGCCCGCGGGGACCTCTGATTCAGCGGCGAGCGGCGCCAGCGGAACGCGGCCGTTCGGCCGGCGCGCCAGCGATCAGGAAGCCCAGGCCGCCCAATCCACGATCCGCGTCGATCTCGACAAGATTGACCGGCTGGCCAACATGGTCGGCGAGATCGTCATCACCCAATCCATGCTGACCCAGCAATTGGGCGACCAGGCCAGCTCCGGCAATCCTGAGATGATCCAGGGCCTGGAGCAGATGGCGATGCTCACCCGCGAGCTCCAGGAAAGCGTGATGGCGATCCGGGCCCAGCCCGTGAAGTCGGTCTTCCAGCGGATGCCGCGCTTGGTGCGCGAGATCGCGACCCAGCTGGGCAAGGAAGTCCGCATGGTGACCAGCGGCGAAGCCACCGAGATCGACAAAACCGTGATCGAGCAGTTGGCTGATCCCCTTACCCATCTTGTCCGGAACGCGCTCGATCATGGGCTTGAGACGCCCGCTGAGCGGACGGCCGCCGGGAAGCACCCGGAAGGCACGCTGCTGCTCTCCGCCGAACATCGCGGCGGCCGCATCCTGGTGGAGATCTCGGACGACGGGCGCGGCATCAACCGCCCGCGCGTGCTGGAGAAGGCGCAGCAGAAGGGCTTGGTTCCGCAGGGCGCGGCGCTGAGCGACGCGGAGATCGACAATCTGATCTTCATGCCCGGCTTCTCCACCGCCGAGACGGTCTCCAGCATCTCCGGACGCGGCGTCGGCATGGACGTGGTCCGCCGCAACATCCAAGCGCTGGGCGGGCGAGTCACCGTCTCTTCGCAACCCGGCCATGGGTCGCGCTTCACGCTGTCTCTGCCGCTGACTCTGGCGGTGCTGGACGGGCTGGTGGTGGCGGTCGGCGCGGAATCCTACATCGTGCCGATCACAAGCATCGTGGAGAGCCTGCGGCCGCGCGCCGAAGACGTGCATGCGGTGGTCGGCCGCGGCGATGTGCTGGCCATTCGAGGCAACTACGTGCCCCTCGTCTACCTGCACGAGTTCTTTCAGATCAAGAACGCGATCCACGAGGCCAACCGCGGGATCGTGGTGATCGTGGAATGCGACCAGCGCGGCCATGTCGGCTTGGTGGTCGACGATCTCCTCGGCCAGCAGCAAGTCGTGGTGAAGAGCCTTGAAGAGAACTACCACGCCATCGACGGGATCGGCGGGGCGACCATTCTTGGCAATGGCCGGGTCGCCCTGATTCTCGACGTCGCCGGCGTGGGCGTCGCCTCCTCCGGTCCTGCGGCGCGCCCCATCGCCATGAAAACAGGACAGAGCCGATGATCCGTCGCGCGCCGCCCTCAGTCGCCCGGCTTGGCGTATCGGCCCCTTACCGAAGCCCCAGAGATTTGGAGCGATGATCTTGAGAATGACCATCAAAGCAAAACTCGCGAGCGCCTTTGGCGTGATCATCATCTTGTCGATGATCACCGGGGGCATGTCCTATTTCAGGCTTTCGGAGATGGCGGATGCGCAGACCGCGCTCATCCGGCAGTCGGAACGCATTGAGAAGATCCACGAACAGTTCGAAGCGATCCTCAGCACGATCCGCTTCGAGAAGAACGCCATACTGTCTACGAGCGGACGAGAAGCCGAACAGCATTTGGCCTCCTTGATGGAGTACCGCAACCTCGCCACGAAAGCGAAGGATGAGTCCTTCGCTTTGGCCAGCGAGGAGGGACGTCTGCGGCTCGCGAGGATCACCGCCGCTTTCGACCGCTTCTCCGCCATTCAGGACGAAACATTGCGCCTCGCGCGGCTGAACTCCACCAGTCGGGCGCGCGAACTTTGGAATGCTGAGGCCGTCGCGTCGCTGCGCGACTTCAATCAGACCCTCGACGCGCACGCCGCGCAACTGGACGCGGCTCAGACCCCCGCCAGCGTGAACGCCGCGCTTGCGCTTCAGACCACCAGGATCGCCGCCGAACGGCTGGCCAGACCGACGCTGGAGGCCATCTCCGCCGACAACCTCTCCGCCAAGGAGACCAAGCGCAAAGAGATGATCGCCGCAGGCGAGACCCTGCTCGCCGACACGGCCAAGCTGACGACCGCGCTCGCCAACCTTGGGCAACAGGCGTCAAGCCTGGTCGGTCTTGCCGATCGTCTGATCGGTCAGACTCGCCGCGTCATCGACATCGCGGAGGAAGCCGGGGAGATCAAGGCGAACGCCCTATCGAGCGGCGACGGCCGCGCAGCGGCCACGGAGATCCGCGCCGCCGTGATGGAGTACAAGAAGCTGATCGACCAGCAGTCGCGCGAAACTGCGGACGCCGCGCGGGATCTGGCCGCGTTCACCAAGCAGATGTTGATCACGCTGATCGTCGTCTCGCTCCTGATCGCCGTCGGCGCCGCCGCTTGGATCGCGATCACCATCAGCCGCAGCCTCGCCGAAGCGGTCGGTTTGGCCAACGCCGTGGCGCAGGGCGACCTGAGCCGGACGCTTGAGATCAGAAGCCAGGACGAGGTCGGCGCGCTGGTGATGTCGCTGAATGCGATGACCAGCAACCTAAAGGCCACCGCAACCCTCGCCGACGCGATCGCGAACGGCGACCTGACGGTCGAACCCAAGCCGCTGTCCGAGAATGACACGCTTGGGGTCTCGCTGAAGAACATGGTCGAGCGACTGCGCCGGATCGTCGGCGGGATCATCGAGTCTTCCGGATCGATCGGGACTGCGGCGCGAGAGATCGCGGCGGGGAACGCCGACCTCTCGCAGCGGACCGAGGAGCAGGCCTCCAGCCTGGAGGAGACGGCCGCCAGCATGGAGCAGTTGACCGTCACCGTGCGCCAGAACGCGGACAACGCCAAGCAGGCCAATCAACTGGC
>JBMLRS010000309.1:0-2304 GCA_049240905.1 Elsteraceae bacterium | reverse complement strand
GTTGGTCAGCATCTTGTACATGGAGGCCAAGGCGCCGTTCCCGGTCATCTGGAAGATCCGCTCATGGAAGCGCAGGTTCAGCGGGAAATAAGCCTCGAAATCCGCCGAGGCCGCATGCCCGTCCATCGCGTCGACCATGCCGACCAGCTCGGCCAGCTGCTCCGCGCGGATGACCGGGGCCAGGATCTCGCCGGCCAAGGCCTCCAGCGCCTCGCGCACCTGGTACATCTCAGCGGCTTCCGCGTCGCTCACCTCGCGCACGAAGGCGCCGCGGTTCTTCTCGATCCGCACCAGCCGCGCCTCCTCCAGCGCCCTCAACGCCTCGCGCACGGAGGAGCGGCCGACGCCCAGCTTGCCGGCGATGGCCGCTTCCTTGATCTGCTGCCCCGCCGTCAACTCGCCGCCCAGGATCATGCGCATGACCTCCGCCTCCACCAGACTGGAGAGGGAGGTGGTGCGGACCAGCTGAATCGCGGCGGGACCGTCCATGGCCGCGTCAGGCGCCCGTGAACTGCGGCTTGCGCTTCTCGGCGAAGGCCTTGCGGCCCTCCTTGTAGTCGGCGCTGGCGAAGCAGGCGGCGACCATGGCGTCGCATTTGGCGATGTCCTGATCGGCGTCGTTCTTCAGGATCTCGACCGTGCTGGCCTTGATCGTGGCGATGGTCAGCGGCGCGTTGTCCGCGATCATGTTGGCCACGCCCATCACATGGGTCTCGAGGTCGGCGTCGGGGATGATCTCGTTGATCATGGTCCAGCGATAGGCCTCGGCCGCGGTGAACTGGCGGGCGGTGAAGAAGATCTCCTTGGTCGCCGGGGCGCCGATCGTCTCGATATAGCGGCGCAGGCCGTTATAGCCGTAGCCGAGGCCCAGCTTGGCCGCCGGCAGCGCGAACTTGGAGTTTTCCGTGGCGAAGCGCATGTCGCAGCAGATCGCCAGATTCAGGCCGCCGCCGATGCAGTAGCCGCGGATCATCGCGATGGTCGGCTTCTTCATCTGATAGATCTGGGTGTAGACCTTGTCGACCAGCGCGTTGTACTTCGCCACCGCCTCCTCGGACGCCCGCTCGCTCTCGAACTTCGAGATGTCGGCGCCGGAGACGAAGGCCTTGCCGCCGGCCCCGGTCAGCACGATCACCCGCACGTCCGGATTATTGATGAAGCCGTCCAGGATGCGCTCCGCCGCTTCCCACATCTCGAAGGAGACGGCGTTATGTTTCTCCGGATTGTTGAAGGTCATGATTCCGACCCTCCCTTCGATCCGGGACAGCATTTTCTCGGTCATGTCGGCTTCCTTAAAATCTTTCTGTGTTCAGTGGAAATGGCGAGGACAAACCGCCCTCATGCTGAGCCCAGGCGATTCCCGAAGGGAAACGCCGCTGTCGAAGCACGGCCCTTCGACGGGCTCCGGGCGAGGACGCACGGCCTTAAATCGCGTCCGCCGCTTCCAGCGCGGCGACTTCTTCGGGGGTGAGGCCGAATTCGGCCAAGATCTCGTGGGTGTGGGCGCCGCGCGCGGGCGGGGCCGCGACCAGCTTGCTGGGCGTGCGGCTCAGGAAGAAGGGCTGGCCCATCAGCTTGTAGTCCGTCCCGGCCACGGGCTGGGCGATCCCCAGATGCTGGACCTGCGGGTCGGCGAACATCTGGTCGGTCGAATAGATCGGGCCGCAGGGCACGCCGCCGGCGGTCAGCAGTTCGATCCATTCCGCTGTCGTCTTGGTCAAGAAGATCGCCTCCAGCTCCGCGTTCAGCTGATCGCGGTTCGTGGAGCGCAGCTTCATCGTCTTGTATTCCGCGCGCTCCAGCATTTCCGGCGCGCCGATCGCCTTCACGCAGCGCTCCCAGATCGCCTGGCCGGTGGTGGCGATGTTGAAATAGCCGTCGGAGGTCTGGAACACGCCGGTGGGGATGCTGGTCGGGTGGTTGTTCCCGGCCTGCTTGGCCACTTCGCCATGCACCAGATAGCGGGCGGCCTGGAAATCCAGCATGAAGGCCTGGGCCTGGAGCAGCGAAGTCTGCACCCACTGGCCCTCGCCGGAAACCTCCCGCTCCAGCAGCGCGGTCAGGATGCCCAGCGCGCAGAATAATCCCGCCGTCAGGTCCGCCAGCGGGATGCCCGCGCGCACCGGGCCGTCGCCCGGCAAGCCGGTGATCGACATCAGCCCGCCCATGCCTTGCGCGATCTGATCGAAGCCCGGCCGCTTCTCGTACGGCCCGTCCTGGCCGAACCCGGAGATGCTGCCATAGACGATGCGCGGGTTGATCGCCTTCAAATCCTCATAGGCGATCCCTAGCCGCTTCTTCACG
>JBMLRS010000308.1:2267-11652 GCA_049240905.1 Elsteraceae bacterium | reverse complement strand
GATCTCGAGCTGGCGCTGCTGGCCGTGGGCGAGCTCGGAGATCTTGGCTTCGGCGATATGGGTAAGGCGGATGCGCTCGAGCAAATCCTGCACCGCGAGACGCGACGCATGGCGCGGGCTTGCGCGCCAGAACGCATAGCGGCCGCGGGCGACCCCGCGAACGGCGAGAAACAGATTGTCCCGCACCGTGAGGTCGCGGAAGAGCAAAGAGGACTGATAGGTGCGCCGCAATCCCATGCGGATGCGATCGTAGGCGGGCGCGAGGGTGACATCTTCACCGAAAAAGCGGACCGTTCCGCTGGTGGCTGGAAAATCCCCGGTGATCACGTTGAACAACGTCGTCTTGCCGGCGCCGTTCGCGCCCAAGATGGCGCGGCGCTCGCCAGCCGCCACCGAGAAGCTGACGTCCTCGATCGCCCGCAAGGCGCCGAACGCGCGGGTGACGCCGTCGAGAACGAGCGCGTCGCCAGTGGAGAGGGGTGGGGGAACGGAGGACATCGGGGCAACGGGGGGCGTCGTAGCCGCCCCCCGCCTTTCCTGTTCGTTACGGGCAGCTAGGCGCGTCGCGGGTGCCGAGGCCCACCGCGTCGAACTCGGCCTTTGTCTGACCCAGCAGTTGGTTCACGCCAGTCACCTTCGAGACGACCTTGTTGAAGAACGAGCCGTCCGCGCCGCGCGAGACCTCAGTGACGAAGTTGGGGCCGATCGCCTGACGATTGCTGTCAAGCTTCACGTCGCCGGTCGGGGTCTTCAGGGTCATCGTGGCGAGGGTCGAACGCAGCTTGGCGTGATTGTTCGACAGGTCGCCGCCAACCGCCTCCAGGCCATCAAGGGCCGCCTTCATGTTCACGTAATAGACGAAGGCGAACAGCGACGGGCTGGGGAAGCCGTCGGGGAAGGCCGCCTTGTAATCGGCGACGAACTTGCGCCATTCCGCGCCATCATAGGAATCGGCGATCGGGCCGGCGGAGATCGTGCCAAGCAGCGACTCGCGGCGGCGACCGCGGAAATTCAGCACGGTCTGGTCGACGGTGATCGAGCCGCCGATCATCGGCTTGTTGCCGCCGGCCTGTTCGTACTGGGTGAGGAAGTTGACCGCGTCCGAGCCGCCAAGGACGACCAGCAGCGCGTCTACGTCGGCGGGCAAGCGGGCGATCACGCTGGAGTAGTCCTTGCCGCCAAGCGGCACCCAAGCCTTGTGGGTGACCCGACCGCCGGCCCGGCAGTATTCGGTCATGAAGCCCTGAACCTGCGAGTAAGGGAAGGAATAGTCTTCCGCGATCAACGCGACCTTCTTGTAGCCCTTGGTCTTGAAGGCGTAGTCGCCCAGACCGACCATCCATTGGGCCCCTTCCAGATTGAAGCGGAAGAAGTTCTCCGAAGGATTGACCAGCGTGGTGGCCTGCGCGCCGGAGCCGCCGTTGATGAACGTCACGCCCGGCTGCGTCTTCGAGTAATCCTTGATCGCGATGCCTTCGCCGCCCGACAGCGGGCCGACCAGGATCTGCACCTTGTCCTGCTCCACCAGCTTGCGCGCGGCGTTGACCGCCACGTCCGGCTGGGCGTTGGACGAGCCCTTGATGATCTCAATCTTCTTGCCGGCGACCATGGCGTTGCGCTGGCGCACCGCCAGTTCGCCGCCGCGCATCGCGTCCTGGCCGGGGGTCGCGAACGGGCCTTCCAGCGTGGCCAGCAGACCGATCTTGATGCTGTCTTGCGCCTGCGCGGCGCCGGCCGCGCCGAAAAGCAGCATCGCCCCGGCGAGGCTGGTCAAAAGACGGTTCTTGATGACGCTCATCATGACTTCCTTCCCTATTGATTTGGCTTAACGCCGATTAGTTGGAGTCGTGGCGGGCTTGCCGCCGATCCGCGCCCGACGGACGAGCTGACTCCACCAGCCCAACAACCCGTCTTGCGAGAACAGCACGATCGCCAGGAACACCAACCCTATGACGAGGTTGAAGCGCTCCCGATCGATCAGATCGATGGCGAAGTTCTGCAGCAGGACAAACACGACGGCGCCGACGAAGGGGCCGATCGGATGGCGCATGCCGCCCAGAACCGCGATGATGAGAATGTTGATCATCCAGGACATGCCCACCGACCCTGGCGTGATCAAACTGTTGTACCAAACCAACAACACCCCGCCGATCGCGGCGATGGCGCCCGCCACGGCGTAGGCCGCGATGCGGTGCGCCGTCACGTTGAATCCCAGGGCGCGCATCCGGCGGGCGTTGTCGCGGGTCCCTTGCAAGGCGATACCGAACGGCGCGCGAGCGAGATATTTTGTGAAGAAATAGCCGGCCAGCGCGCAGAACAGGGCGAGGTGGTAAAACAGCGCCGGATCGCGCCAGTTCAACCCAAACAGCGGCGGCGGCGCCACTTTTTGGAAGCCTTGGAAACCGTTGAACAAGGCGTAGTTCTGCTGAGCCAGATAGAAGAAGGCCACGCCCACCGCCAGCGTGATCATGATCGTGTAGATGCCTTCGGTGCGCACGGAGAGCCAACCGATCAGCACCGCGAAGAACACCGAGATGGGAATCGCCAGCAAGGCGGCGAGCCAAGCCGGCCAACCCAGGCTGATCTCGCTCACGCTGCTGGGGCCGAGGATCGCGACGGCGTAGCCGGCGATTCCGGCGATCGTCATCTGCGCCAACGACACCATCCCGCCATAGCCGGCCAGGAACATCAGCGAAAGGGCGATCAACCCCAGCACGAGCGATTGCGCGCCGATCTGGAGCACGAAGAAAGGCGGGGCGAACCAAGGGAAAGCCAACAGGGCCGCCAGCGCGGCCAGATGCCGGAGCCGGATCGCGGAGAGCGCCCGCAGCGCCCATCCCGGCTCCCGCAGTTGAATAGCCTCGCTTTCCCGCGGCGTCGACGACGGCGTCGGCGGCGGCGCGATCCGCGCGCCTGTCCAACTCCGGCTCGGGCTGGACAGATTCATCGCTTTCCGCCACTGCGAGGCGCTCATTGGCTGCGCCCCATCAAGCCTTGCGGTCGGAAGGCCAGGACCGCCGCCATGATCACGAAGGTGAAGACCACGCCGTAGGTCGGCGCGTAGGCCAGCCCATACTGCTCCGCCAGCCCGATCAGCAAGGCGCCCCAGGCGGCGCCGGAGATGCTGCCCATCCCGCCGACGATCACCACGACCAGAGACGCCAGCAGATAGCGCGCGTCCTCGCCCGGCGTGATCGAGAGGGCGGTCCCGCCGACGACCCCTGCGAAACCGGCGAGGCCGGCGCCGATCGCGAAGGTGATGACGAAGACCCGGCTGACGTTGACTCCGGACGCCGCGAGCATCGCCCTGTCGTCCACGCCAGCCCGGATCATCATCCCGACCCTCGTGCGGTTAAGAAAGGCCCAGAGCAGCAACCCGATGACGATCGCGGTTGCGAGCAGCGCGAGGCGATAAGTTGGAAACCCCATCACGATCGGCAGTTTCGTGGAGCCGAACAGCCAGGGGGGTGGGTCGAATTGATAGATCTCGCCGCCGAAGATCCACAGCATCACGTCGGCCAGCACGATGGAGACGCCGATCGTCGCCATGGTCTGGCGCAGATCCTGCCCTTGCATGAATTGAAAAATCGTGACCTGCAGCAGCAGGCCGCTCAACGCGGCGGCGGCGAAGCCGGCGGCGATCGCCAGAAACCAGTTCTCCGTGTAGTCGCCGACGAACCAACCGACATAAGCGCCGAGCAGATAGAGCGAGCCATGCGCCAGATTGACGTTGCGCAGCAGCCCGAACACAAGGGTGAAGCCGCTCGCCACCAGAAAATACAGCGCGGCCAGAGTTAGGCCGTTCAACGTCGTCACCAGGAACAACCGCGCGTTATCCGCAAGCCCCCAGAAGATCAGGCCCGCGGTCGGGGCGACCAACGCCAGCCAGCGCAGCCATTTCAGGCGGCCGCCGCGCGTCATGCGACCGTCCTCGCCCAACGCGCGCGCGCCTCCGGCGTCTCCGGCCGTTTGACCAACTCGCCGTCCTTCATGATCATCAGAAGCTTGGCCGGATCGCGCAGCAAGGACAGATTGGTCAGAGGGTCGCCGTCGACCAACAGGAGATCGGCGAGGTATCCTTCTTTGATCTGCCCCAGCTCGCCGCCCTTCATCATGATCTCGCCGCCATAACGCGTGGCCGAGACGATCGCCTCCATGGGCGAGAAGCCCAGCAGCTTCACGAAATGCTCAAGGTCGCGGGCGTTCTGGCCGTGGGGCGTGAAGGCGAAGCCGTAATCGCCGCCGGGCAAGACGCGCACGCCGCGCTTGTGCATCTTCTTCAGGGAGTCGATCGCGGCGTTCAACTCGATCTCGTAGCCCAGATTGACGGCGTCTTGGTGGCTGAACCCATAGGCCGAGGCTTCATGCAGCAACGCCACCAGAATGCCGATGCCGGGGGCCACGAACACGCGGTGCTTGTTCGCCTCCAGGAGGTCCAGGGTCTCCTCGTCGGTGAAGCTGGCGTGATAGATGATCTCGACTCCATGGCGGATGGCCTGTTTGACCGAGGCGGCGGAGCGCGCATGGGCGGTCACTCGTTTGCCGCGCAGCTTGGCCTCCGAACAGGCGACGGCGACTTCCTCGTCGCTCATCCAGGTGGTGTCCGCTGGGGCGTGGGGCACGAAATTGTCCCCGGACAGGTTCAGCTTGATCATGTCCACGCCATATTTCAGGAACATGCGGACGGACTTCCGCATCTCCTCCACCCCACTGACGACGACGCCGAAGCTCAGTTCCGGGAACGGCAGGTGGGGCGGCATCTCATCGCCGAGCGAGCCCGCGACCGTGATCTCTTGGCTGGCGGCCAGGTAGCGTGGACCGGGGATCAAGCCCTGATTGATCGCGTTGCGGACCACCACGTCGAGACGAGGCTTGGCGCAAGCCGCGCCGAGGCAAGAGGTCCAACCGCTCATCAGATATTGTTTGGCGACATGCGCGCTCCACAGCACATGCTCCTCCAGCGGCATCCGTTGGATGGCGTCCAGCGAGGCCGAGTTGTTCCAGGAGAAATGCGTGTGGGCTTCGACCATGCCGGGCATCAGCGTCGCCCCGCCCGCGTCGATCAGGGCGGCGCCGGCGGCCGGCGCGCTGCGGGGGCCTCGCCCGATGCGGCTGATCCGGTTGCCCTGGATCAGGACTTCGCCCAGATAGGGAGCGGCGCCGGAGCCATCCAGAATGCGGGCGTTGGTCAACAACAGATTCGCCATGCTCCCTCCTAGCGTCGCCGAGCCAGAGACCGGCGCAGCAGATCTGCGCAGGCCTCCGGCTTTTCGAAAACGGTCCAATGGCCGCAACGGGGCAGAACCTCTACCTGCGCCCCGGTGATCCGCGCGCCCATCGCGCGCACGGTTTGCGGCGGCGCGATCACGTCCTCGTCGCCGGTGATCAGCGAGGTCGGACATGCGAGAGAGGAAAGCTCCGCCGGTTGCGCCTCCGAGAGCGCGAGGCAACTGCGCGCGTAGCCGTCCGGAGACTGGCGCATCAACATCTCGCGCGCCGCGGCGATGGCGACGGGGTGACGCTCCCTCGTCTCGCGCGCCGTGGCGGCGTTGACTACTTGATCGGCGATCTCCTGCATCGCCGCGACGCCCGTTCGCGCCGCCTCCGCCCGGGCGCGCAGGCCGGATCGACCGGCGTCAGGCGGCGCGGGCAGCGGGCCGTACAGAGTGAGGCCCAGGACGAAATCCGGCGCCCGCACGGCGAGATGAGCCGCCACGATGGTTCCAAGCGAATGCGCGACGACGTGGGCTTGTTCGACCCGCGCGTGACGCGCGACCGCAAGCGTCGCCTCTACGAACCGGTCGATTGACAGCGCTCCCTCGACTCCAGCCGAGCGACCAGAACCCGGAAGATCGAGGCGGATAGTCCGACGCCGCGTGAGGGCCGGCATCAGCGGCGTCCAGAAGTTAGAGCTGCCGCCCAGCCCGTGAATCATAAGCACCGCGGAGCCGTCGCCGTCCGTCTCGTAGAAGATCCGATCGACGCTCTGGGTCGCCATGGTCGTCAGGCCACCGACCGAACGGGCCCAGCCTGCGCCTGGGGCTCCTTATGGAACCGACCGTCCTTCATGACGGCCAGAATGCGGTCTGGCGACTGCAGCAGCGCGATGTTGGCGACCGGATCCCCGTCGACGAGCAGCAGATCGGCCAGGAAGCCAGGCTTGATCTGCCCCAACTCGTTCGGCCGCAGCATCGCCGCGCCGCCGTGCCGTGTGGCGGAGACCAGCGCCTCCATCGGCGAGAAGCCGAGATATTTTACGAAATGCTCCAGATCCTTGGCGTTGGTGCCGTGCTTGATCCAGGCGAAGCCGTAATCCCCGCCCGGCAGGATCCTGAGGCCGCGCGCGTGCATCTTCTTCAACGATTCAATGGCCACCTCCAACTCACGGTGATAGCCCATCGCCTTGGCCGCGTCCGGCGTGATCCCCCATTCGGCGGCGTGGAACGAGGTGTTGATCAACCAGGAGATTCCGGGGGCGACGAACACCTTGTGCTTGACCGACTCAAGCATGTCCAAGGCCTCTTCATCCGTGAAGCTGGCGTGGAAGATCAGTTCGATCCCATGACGCACGCATTGCTTCACGGACTCGCAGGAGCGCGCATGCGCGGCCACCCGCTTTCCGCGCACCCGCGCCTCCTTCACCGCGACCGCCACTTCGGCGTCGGTCATCGGCGTGAACTCCGCCGGAATGCCCGCGATGTATTCGCCGGAGAGGTTAAGCTTGATGGTGTCGACGCCGTACTTCATGAAGCGCCGCACGCAAGCGCGCATCTCCTCAGGGCCGCTGATGACGGCGCCGAAACTGAATTCTTCGAAAGGCAGGTGCGGCAGGGTTTCGTCCCCCAGGCCGCCGGCGACGGTGATCTCCTGGCTCGCCGCCAGATAGCGCGGGCCGGGGATCAATCCCTGTTCGATCGAGTTGCGGATCACGACGTCCAAGCGTGGCTTCGCCGTGGCGGCGCCGATGCAGGATGTCCATCCGCGCGAGAGATAGCGTTCAGCGATATGGGCGCACCAGAGGATGTGCTCCTCCGTCGGCATCCGCTGAATATCGCCCAACCCTGGCTGGTCGTTCCAAGAGAAATGGGTGTGGGCTTCCACCATGCCTGGCATCAAAGTGGCGCCGGCCGCGTCGATGACGCTGACCCCGGACGGACGGATGGAGCGCGGGCCCTGGCCGACCTCGGCGATGCGACTCCCGCGCACCAGCACTTCCCCGGCGAAGGGGCGGTCGCCGGACCCATCCAGCACGCGGACATTGGTGAACAGGATGTCGGTCACGTTCGCCTCCTCACGTCACGGGGTTGCTGAGTTCGCCGATGCCTTCGATCGCGATGCGCACTCGATCGCCTCGCTTGAGGAATCGGGGCGGATCGAACCCGATGCCGACGCCGGCCGGGGTGCCAGTGGCGATGATGTCGCCGGGAACCAGCGTGATTCCGGCGGATATCGTTTCGATCAGGGTCGGGATGTCGAAAATCAGGTCACGGGTCGAGGCGTCCTGCCGCAGTTCGTCATTAACCCAACAACGGACCTGCAGATTGCTCCCGTCGAGCTCATCGGCGGACACGATCCAGGGCCCCATCGGACCGAAGCCGTCCAGCGACTTGCCGATCACCCACTGGCGATGCCGCCGCTGAAGATCGCGCGCGGTGACGTCGTTGAGGATCGTGTAGCCCCAGACATGCTCCATCGCGCGCGATCGGCTGATGCCGACGCCGCCTTTCCCGATGACCACCGCCAATTCAGCCTCGTAGTCGATCGCGGCGGAGAGCCCGGTCGGGATGGGAATCGGCTGCCCAGGTCCGATCACGCAGTCCGGCACTTTCGTGAAGATCACGGGATGATCGGGGATCTCCTGGACCGCGGCCGGGCCAAATCCGCTGCGGGCGAACTCGCTGGCGTGCGCGCGGTAGTTCACGCCGGCGCAAAAGATGTTGCGTCGCGGTCGAGGGATCGGCGCCTCAAGCGTGACTGCGGACAAAGGCATCGACACGCCGGAGGCGCGTGGGAAGGGTTTGCCGGAGGCGAGCAGACCGATCAGCGCCGCGGCGCCCAGGGTTTCGGCGCGCTTGTCCAGCGTCAGCGGGGTGATCGCGCGGCCGTCCGCCGACACGACGCCAACATGGCGGCGCCCGCCCCAGCTATACGCTGCAAGCTTCATCGCTCCCCCCTCCGCTTCGCGTCCAGGCGACAGTCCGCCGCGAACCCGATAGGATTTTTAATGTCATACCTCTGCGGGTATGTTTTAGAATGAGACGCGTGTCTCACGTGACCGAGATACTAGAGGGCGGTTTTCTCTTGTCAATTGTTAATGCACGTCCGCGTGCGGACCAGGAGTTGGCGCGCGCCACAACGCACAAGAAGTTGCTGAAGGCCGCAATCGCGCTGGCGGGCGGCGGGCGCATCCCCTCCATCGCCGAACTCGCGGCCGCGACCGGCGTGTCTCGAGCGACAGCCTATCGCTACTTCAATAGCCGAAGCGACCTCGTGAAGGCGATCATGACCGAGAGCCTGGGGCCAATGCGTCTGTTCGAGCCGACCGCGAAGGATGGCGAAGCGAGGATCAGGGAGTTGTTCGCCGGCACCTTTCCGCGATTCAAGGAATTTGAGCCGCAGATGCGGGCGGCGCTTCAGTTGTCGATGGAGCATTCCGCCCTGGCGCGAACCGGCGCGCTGACCGAGCCCCCCTATCGACGCGGCTTCCGGCGGGAAATCCTTGGCCGGGCCGCGGCCCCGCTGGAGGAAAAGTTGGGGCCGGTCGCTTTCAGGCGGCTGCTGCTGGCGCTCTCGATCATCTACGGCATCGAGGCTTACGTCGTCTTGAAAGACATTTGGGATGCGGATGACGCGACGGTCGAATCCACCGCGCGGTGGATGGTGGACGCGTTGCTGAAGGCCGTCGCTCAGCCGGATGACTGACGCGACACGCGCGATCCTTCATCATGTTCTGGCGCCGGGGCTGGGCGTGGCGATGGCCTCAGCCGGCGTCAACGTCCAGAACTTTGATCAAAAGGCGCTGATCGTGGCGCTTCGTTCGCTTGAGGATAACGTTCGCCCGTAGCGGCGAAAACTCTCTTTGCCGCCTGGCGCCGAGGATCTTGACCGCAACGTGAGAGGCCGGCGTTCCGACGGTCGCCGCCTGCGCGAAGGGCCTGTGCCGAACCTGCAAAAGCCAGAAGCTGGAAGGGCTGGTCGAGATGAGCCATCCAGGCGGCCCCCGGCCGCTCAAAACCCCGCGGCGACGTCTGCCTCGATCGATGAGCGGGTGAGCGGGGCCTCGTCGGCGGGGACTCAGGTCGACGGGGATTGGAAGCGGGCGATCGAGAACGGCTCGATCGGCGTGCTGGTCGCGCCAGTGGCGATCAGCTCCGCCATCACGTCG
>JBMLRS010000308.1:0-2257 GCA_049240905.1 Elsteraceae bacterium | reverse complement strand
ACCCCAGGGCCCAGTTGAAAGCCATGGCCGCAAAAGCCGAACGCGTAATGCAGTCCTGAGACCTTGGCCGACGGCCCCATGATCGGAATGTCGTCCGGCAGATAGCTCTCCACCCCGCTCCAAACCCGGATCACGTTCAGACGCCTCAAGGCCGGAACCAACCGGGCGATCTGGGTGATTTGCGACAGGGTGTGCTCCGGCTTCACCGAGGCGCGGATTCGATCGATGTCCGCCGGACCGCGCCCGCCGCCGCCGAAGACGATGTTCCCGCGCTTCACCTGGCGGAGATAGACGACCTCTTTCGGGATGTCGGTGGCGACGCCCAGCGCGGGTTCGATCGCGTATGGAACGGGCTCCGTCACCGCCATCTGCGGGCCATGGGCGACCAGCGGGACATCCTCTCCGAACTGGCGCGACAGGCGCGCGCCCCAGGCGCCGGCCGCGATCATCAGCTGGGCGGATCGGAACACGCGACCATCGACGCTCTCGACCCGGAAGCCGTCGCCGTCCTTCTCGACGACCGCGATCTCGGTCTTCTCGAATACATGGGCGCCGGCGCGCTTGGCCGCGCGGCCGAAGGCCGGAGCGGCGAGGCGAGGATTGGCGTGGCCGTCGGTCGCAGAATAGGAGCCCGCGCGCACTTCCGGCCCCAGGAACGGAAAGCGGTCGCGCAGCGCGTTGCCGCTGATCATCTCCAGCGTCAGGTCATAACGCCGCGCCTCGCGGGCGTAATCCTCCATCCGGTTGGTCATCTCCTCGTTGTAGGCGAGGCGGATATGACCGCTTGGCAGAAACTCGGCGTCCTCGCCCACCAGCTCGTTCAGCCGGCCCCAGATCTCGCGCGACCGATTGGCGAGGGGGAGTTGCGGCAGAAAGCGCCCCTGGCGACGGACATTGCCGAAATTCACCCCACTCGCCTGCTGGCCGATCAGGCCGCGCTCGATCAGCGCCACGGAAACGCCCCGGCGGCGCAGGAACAACGCGGTCGCAGCCCCCATGATGCCGCCGCCCACCACGATCACGTCGGTCTTCAGGGTTTCGCTCATGACGGCGCTTTCCGGGTTCCGAGCAGCAAGGGCTTCACTGGGGCCTGGCCGCGCAGCCGGCCGATCTCGCGCAGCGGCAGGCCGGTCGCCGCCGCCACGACCTCCGCCGCGGCGTGACCGCAATAGCGACCCTGGCAACGCCCCATGCCGACGCGGCTGAACGCCTTCGCGCGGTTCACTTCGTCGGCTCCCTTCTCCCGCGCGACCTCGCGCAGTTCGCCGACCGTGACTCCCTCGCAGCGGCACAGAACGGCGTCGTCCGGCAAGGCGGCGGCCAGATGATGCGGCCAGGGATAAGCTTCGGTCAGGCCGATCCTGAACCGCTCCATGGTTTGGCGGCGCGCGCGCAGCTCCTGAATCCGCGTCGCCGGCGCGGCCCGCCCAAGATCGGCGAGCGCCGACAGCGCGGCGAGCTCTCCGGTGATCTCCGCGCCGTCCGCGCCCTGCGTCCGCGCGCCGTCGCCCGCGAGATAGACGCCGGGAACGCCGCTTCTGCCGTCCTCGTCCGCCTCCGGCCAGAACTGCCGCGTGGCCTCGTCGAAGGCGAACGGGCAGCCCGCCAGGTCCGCAAGCTGGGTCTCCGGCCGCAGATGATAGCCGAGGCCGACCGCGTCGCAGGCGAAGCGCTTCTCGGCGCCTGACGCCAGCCGCACCGTCACGCCGCGGACGCCGTGATCGGGGTCGCCATGAATCTCGAGCGGGGTGACGCCGCGATGGATTGACAGGCCGGAAAGGGTCAGGCCGGCGACAAGCCGCAGGCCCTTCAGCAGCGTGCCAGGGCGCGACGCCAGCTTCGGCAGGGCCCGCGCCTGGGCGGCGAAGGGAGTGGCGTCGAGCAGCGCCACGACGTTCGCGCCAGCTTTTTGATATTGCCGCGCGACCAGTTGGAGCAACGGGCCCGTACCCATGAAGACGACGGCCGATCCGATCGCGCAGGCCTGATGCTTGAGGGCGATCTGCGCCGCGCCGAGGCTATACACCCCGGCCATCTGCCAGCCCTTCACCGGCATCAGGCGGTCAGTCGCGCCGGAGGCGATGATCAGCGCGTCGAACGGGAAGGCTTCCGCCACGCCGTCCGCGACCGTGTGGATCTCGCCGTCGGCAACGTTCCAGGCGAGATGGCCGGGCCGATAGTCGATCTGCGGCTTCAACTGATCGAAGGTCCGATGCAGATCCTCCGCTCGACTCGCCTCAGTCCCGTACAGCGCGCT
>JBMLRS010000307.1:0-10345 GCA_049240905.1 Elsteraceae bacterium | reverse complement strand
GTCACCGCCTCCGCGAAGAAGCCGACCATCAGCGAGGACGGAAACGGCCAGGGCTGCGATGAGTTGTAGGTCACGTTGGTCGCGATGATGCCGGCCTCTTCCTTCACTTCTCGGATCACCGCGTCCTCCAGGCTCTCGCCCGGCTCCACGAACCCGGCGAGGGTCGAGTACATGCCCGGCGGCCATTTCGGCTGACGGCCCAACAGGCAGCGGTCGCCGTCGGTCACCAGCATGATGGTGGCGGGATCGGTGCGCGGGAAATGGGTGGCGCCGCAGCTGGGGCTGACGCAGGCGCGCACATGACCGGCCGATTGAGCCAGCGTTTCGCTGCCGCAGACGCCGCAGAAGCGCTGACGGCGATGCCAATGGATCATGCCGCGCGCCGTGGCCAGCAGCGCCCCGTCGTCGCGCGGCAGCAGCGGGCCGATCCGGCGCAGATCCACGAAGGCCGCGCCCGGCTCGGTCCCCGCCGCCAGCTCGTTCGCCTCGGCTTCCGACAGATCGCCGAAATCCAGCGCGAAATAGGCGGCGCCTTGCACCAGACCCAGAAAGATCGGGTTCTCGACAGGTGGCAGCGAATTCAGCCTGGGCATGACCGCGATCGGGTTGGGCAGCGGCGGATCGCCGATCACGCCCAGCGACAGCGACCGCCAAACCGGAACCCCGCGCGTGTCGGGATCGCTCAGGGCGTCGATCATCCAGGAGGAGTCCGCGCGAAGGTGAGCCGCACGGTCGAAGCCGCCGGAAGCATAAAAATTCGGTCGATTCATGTCCGATCAAACTGCCATGCGCGCGCGCTCCCCGCAAGCGGCGTGGCGCGCCCGCCCGCGCGTTGACAGGATCCAGCGCTGGGTATCTGCTGACGCCTCTTATTGTCTTTAAGGAATATTTTTATGCGCCGTTTCGTGGTTTGGATCGCCCCTTACGGGGCGGGGATCAAATAGATGCGGTTCTTCATTTGCGCGGACATCGAGGGCGTGGGCGGCGTGGTCAGCCGTGATCAGTCAGGCGTTGCGACCGGCTTCGAGTGGGAGCGCGCCCGGCTCTGGATGACCGAGGAGGTCAACGCCGCCGCGAACGCCGCCTTCAAGGTCGGCTGCACGGAGGTCGTGGTGTGCGACAGCCACGGCAGCGGCCAGAATATCCTGATCGAGCGCCTGCCGGACAAAACGACCTTGGTGCGCGGCGGCCCGCGCCCCTTGATGATGATGCAGGGGATCGAGGTCGGCAGCTATGTCGGCGCAATGTTGCTGGGCCATCACAGCGGCTCGACCTACGCCGCCGGCATCCTCGGCCACACTTTCAAGGGCGTCTCCTACCGCGAAGTGCGGCTGAACGGCCGCACGGTGAACGAATCAGGCTTCAACGCAGCCTTGGCCGCCCATTTCGGCGTGCCGATCATCGCGATCAGCGGCGATGACGCCTATGTCGAGGAGACCAGGGCGCTGCTGGGCGACGTTGAGGCCGCGACGGTCAAATGGACCTACAGCTTCATGTCCGCCCGCAATATGCGCCCGCAGGACGCCCAGGCCGTGATCGCCGAGACCGTGACCAAGGCCTTCGCCCGCCTGAAGGAATTCAAGCCGCAGCCGCTCTCCAACCCGGTCACTCTGGACATGGAGTTCAAGCACCGCCTGCCGGTCGACACCCTGTCCCTGCTGCCGATGATCGAACGCACCGGCGCTTACGGCGTGCGCTATGTCGGCAAGGATATCGTGGAGATCTCCCGCCTGATCTCCTTCATCTCCCGCTTCTCCTCCGACGCGCATTAATCCCATGTCAAAGCCCGCCTGGAACCCCGCGCTCTATCTCACCTATGCGGACGAACGCACCCGGCCGGTGCATGAGCTGGTCGCGCGCCTGTCCGGCCCCGACCCCAAGACCATCGTCGATCTCGGCTGCGGCCCCGGCAACAGCACGGAAGTCTTGCGCAAGCGCTGGCCCGAGGCGGCGGTGATCGGCCTTGATTCCGATCCGGAGATGCTGAAGGCCGCGCAAAAGGCCGATCCCGCCGTCGCCTGGGTCGAGGCCGACATCGCCGACTGGTCGCCGACGTCCCCGCCGGACCTGATCTTCGCCAACGCCGCGCTGCATTGGGTTCCCGACCACCCAACTCTGTTTCCGCGCCTGTTCCAGGCCCTCGCCCCCGGCGGCGCGCTGGCCGTGCAGATGCCGTTCAATTTCGACGAACCCAGCCACGCCAGCATGCGCGCGACCGCCGCCCTGCCGCGTTGGGCCCCGTTGAACCTCGCGCGCGGCGCCATCGCCCCCTTGCTCCAGCCCGAACAGTATTACGACCTCCTGGCCCCCTTGGCCGGTCACCTGGATCTCTGGGTGACCAGCTACCAGCATGTCATGGCCGACGCCGGGGCCATCCTCACCTGGGTGCGCGGCACAGGATTGCGCCCCTTCACCGCCAACCTGAGCGCTGAGGATAAAGCCGCGTTCGAAGCGGATTACCTGGCCATGCTGGAGCAGGCCTACCCGATCCGCAGCGACGGCAAGCGCCTGCTGCGCTTTCCCAGGCTGTTCCTGGTGGCGCGGAGATAGCCATGCGGCCGCGCGCCCGCTGCGAGAGGTGACTGGATAAGGATGCGATGACGCTCGATCAGGGAGACATCTTCGGTATCGACTTGGTCCTGGCGGCGATGGCGTGCGCGATCGTCGGCTTCGGGCTGTTTCGAATGATGTGGGCGCTCAGCCTGCATCCCCAACCCCTCGACCCTCAGGCGCGCGACCGCGTCTATCGCCTCAACGAACGTCGCCGGCGGGATCGCCTGGGCGCGGTCGTCGCTCTTGTCTGTGTGGCGGTGACTTTCGCGACGGCGTTGCTTCTCGTGACTCTGCGGTCTTCGGAAATGGAGGTTCGGGTCTTCGCCGGTCTGGTCTTCCTCGTCACGCTCATGGCTTGCTACGCGTGGCTGATCACGCGGCGCAGATATGACAAGAGCGTAGGTCTGATCATCGACCGCGAGGCCGTCACGGTCCTCCTGCCGGAGGGGGAAGAACGCCTGTTGAAATCTCAGATCGCCGGTTTGCATCTAGCGGATGGAAGCGCGGCGGCGCTTGAAGGCAGCGACCTGCCTTGGCTTCGGCAGATCGGGCAAGTGGTCTTGAAGTCTTCCGATCCAGCCGCCGCCGATCTGAAAATTCCCGTCGGCCTGACCGTCGACGCCGCATTCGACGCCTGGGCGGGCGCTCTGCCGGTCTTGGGATCGCCTTTGCTGGAGGGGCGCGGCGATCTCACCGTCCGTGACGTCGGCTCCGTCTCGACGGCGCCAAGCGCGTGGGCTCAGAAGGGCTTTGCCGGGTTTGCGCTGGTCGGGGCGCTGGCGCTGGTTTTCCTGGCGCAACTGGTTTTCGATTTGGTCGGCGCTCCGGACGACAAGAGCGCTCTTGGCGCTTCGTTGCTCGCCTTTGGCGGAGCGCGCGCCGATCTTGTGTTCGAGGAAGGCGAATGGCTTCGCCTGATCAGCGCGGCGTTCCTGCATCGCGATCCGCGCCACTTCATCCGCTGTGCGCTGATTCTCGCGCTGATTGCGCCCAGACTTGAGCGCCGGATCGGGTCGCTTCAGCTCCTCGCGCTTTGTCTAATCAGCGTTCTGGCGAGCGCAGGCGCCTCGCTTCGCTTCGCGCCTGCGGACTTCGTGACCGTCGGCGCGTCCGGCGCCGTTTTCGGGCTCGTGGGGTTCTGGGTCGGCGGATATGTTCGCCCGCAAGCGACGCAGCCATCGCCCTGGCCCGCCTTGGCGGCGCTTCTGATCTTCACCTACATCGCGGTCCCAGGGCAAAGCGAGCTAGCGACGTCCGGCTCCAGCTTCTTCGGTCCGGACTACGGCGGCAATCTCGCTGGATTAATCGCAGGCCTGCTCGCCGCGATGATGGTGGCGATGATTCCGCGCAGGGCGCCGAGGATGGTGGCGTCCTCGCCTGCTCCTGGATTATGAACGCGCATGACCCAGCAAAACCCCGTCCTGCCCGCAGGCTATTCCCCTTTGCCGCCGGGCCATCTGGCCAATCTCGTCAAGTTTCTGGAGATGACGGCCCAGCCTGACCCCGCCACTCTGCGCGCGCTGCCGGAGGGCTATTCCCTCAGCCGCATGACCGCCGCCGACGGCGACGCCTATCGCGCGTTGTTTCGCAAGGTGGGCGAAGATTGGCTGTGGTTCTCCCGTCTCCACATCACGGATCAGGCGTTGTCGGCGATTCTCTCCGATCCCGGCGTGGAGGCCTATGCGCTCCGCCGTGACGGGGTGGATTCCGGGATCTTGGAGCTGGATTTCCGCGAGTCGGGGGCCTGCGAGATCGTCTATTGCGGTCTGACGCCGGATCAGATCGGCAAGGGCGCGGCGCGGCCGATGATGGATCAGGCGATCAAAATGGCCTGGGCCAAACCGATCCAGCGGCTCTGGCTGCACACCTGCCATTTCGATCATCCGAAGGCGCTCGGCTTCTACAAGAGCTGCGGCTTCAAGATCTACAAGTTCGAGGTGGAGGTGCATCCGGATCCGCGCCTGACCGGCGATCTGCCGCGCCATCTGGCGCCGCATGTGCCGATGATCGGGTGAGGTCGCAGAATTCCGGCGCTCGGCGCCATTCCCCATTGACCGCAGGGCGCGCTGCGCGTATCTACCTCGGCTTCCTCGCTGGTCCCCGTTTTCGCGCGTGGGGTCAGCGCTAGTTTGCATGCTTGATGTGAAGGTTCACCATGTTCGCTGTCATCCGCACCGGCGGGAAGCAATACCGCGTTTCCCAGGACGATCAGATCACGGTTGAGCGGCTCGCCGCCGAAGCCGGCGAGACCCTGACCCTGACCGACGTGCTGATGGTCGGCGACGACGCCGGCGTGAAGGTTGGCCGCCCCGTTCTGGAAGGCGCCAGCGTTTCCGTCGAAGTCGTGAGCCAGGCTCGCGGCCCCAAACTGATCATCTTCAAGAAGCGTCGTCGCCAGAATTCGCGCCGCAAGAACGGTCATCGCCAGGATCTCACCATCCTGAAGATCACCGGCATCCACGCCGCGTAACGACAGACGATAAGGACGGAGTAGGACTATGGCCCATAAGAAAGCTGGCGGTAGCTCGCGCAACGGTCGCGATTCTGACGGCCGCCGCCTCGGCGTGAAGAAGTTCGGCGGCGAGGCTGTCCTCGCTGGCAACATCCTGATCCGTCAGCGCGGCACGAAGTATCGTCCGGGTCCGAATGTCGGCATGGGCCGCGATCACACGCTGTTCGCGCTGATCGAAGGCGTCGTCGCCTTCCACAAGACCCGCGACGCGACCACGATCCTGGTGAAGCCCGCCAACGACGACGCAGCGCCGGCGGCGTCTGCGCCGGCCGTCGCCGCCGAGTAGGCTCCGTCCCGTGACCGAGAGCCGCACCGCCGGCTCCGGGAGGCGGGCATGAAATTTCTGGATCGAGCCAAGATCTACATGTCCTCTGGGCATGGAGGCGCTGGCTGCACCGGGTTTCGGCGCGAGAAATTCATCGAATATGGCGGCCCCGACGGCGGCAACGGCGGTCGGGGCGGCGATATCTGGCTTGAATCCGTCGCCAACCTCAACACCCTGATCGATTTCCGCTATCAGCAGCATTTCCGGGCCGGCAACGGCATTCCCGGCATGGGCCAGCTGCGCACGGGGCCTGACGGTCGCGACGTCGTGATCAAGGTGCCGGTCGGGACCCAAGTGATCAGCGATGAAACCGAAGAAGTGCTGATCGACTTCACCGAACCCGGCATGCGCAAGCGCTTGCTGGTCGGCGGCGACGGCGGCTTCGGCAACGCCCATTTCAAATCCTCCACCAACCGGACGCCGCGCCACCATACGCCGGGTTGGCCGGGTCAGGAGATGTGGGTCTGGCTGCAGCTCAAGCTGATCGCCGACGCCGGCCTTCTGGGCATGCCCAACGCCGGGAAATCCACCTTCCTGGCCGCCAGCTCCCGCGCCAAGCCGAAGATCGCGGATTATCCCTTCACCACTTTGGCCCCGCAGCTGGGCGTGGTCGGCGTGGACGACACCGAATTCGTGCTGGCGGACATCCCCGGCTTGATCGAGGGCGCCTCCGAAGGCGCCGGCCTCGGTCATCGCTTTTTGGGCCATGTCGAGCGTTGCGGCGTGCTGCTGCATCTGGTCGACGGCACGCAGGAAGATGTCGTGGAGGCCTACCGCGTGATCCGTGCGGAGCTGGCCGCCTATGACGAGAACCTGGCCTCCAAGCCGGAGATCGTGGCGCTGAACAAGATCGACGCGCTGGACGCCGAGACGCTGGAGGAGCGCGCGATGGATCTGTCCGTCGCCGCCGGCCAGAAGGTCCGGCTGATCTCGGCCGCCACCGGGGCTGGGGTCCGCCCGCTGCTGGCGGAGTTGCTGCGCGCTGTGCGCGCCGAGCAGGAAGCCGCCGCCGCGGCGGCGAAGCCGGCCGAAGCCTGGTCGCCGTGACCGCTCGCGCCATGCGGCTCGGCGACGCCAAGCGTCTGATCGTCAAGATCGGCTCCGCCCTGCTGGTCGATCAGACCTCCGGCGCGATCCGCTCCGGTTGGCTCAAGGCGCTGGCGGCGGATGTCGCCGATCTGCGCAAGGGCGGCGTGGAAGTCGCCATCGTCACCTCCGGCTCGATCGCGGTCGGCCGCCGTCATCTGGGCCTGCCGGACGGCCCTCTGCCGCTGGAGCAGAAACAGGCCGCCGCCGCGACCGGCCAGATCCAGCTCGCCCACGCCTATCAGACCGCGCTGGCCGAGCACGGGATCACCGTCGCCCAGATCCTGCTGACGCTTGAGGACACCGAGGAGCGCCGCCGCCACCTGAACGGCCGCGCCACCATGACCACCCTGCTGTCGCTCGGCGCCGTGCCCGTGATCAACGAGAACGACACGGTCGCGACCTCTGAGATCCGCTTCGGCGACAATGACCGTTTGGCCGCCCGCGTCGCGCAGATGATCAGCGCCGACACGCTGGTGCTGCTGTCGGACATCGACGGACTCTACACCGCCGACCCCCGCAAGGATCCGAACGCAAAGCATCTGCCCGTGGTGGCGGATCTCACCCCGGACATCCTGAACATGGCCGGCGAGGCCCCGCCCGGTTACAGCAGCGGCGGCATGGTGACCAAACTGGAGGCCGGCCGCATCGCGGTCGCCGCTGGTTGTCGCATGGCGATCGCGCGCGGTACGGAGGATCACGCCATCGCGGCGCTCGCCAACGGCGCGCGCTGCACTTGGTTCCTGCCGTCCAGCGAACCGTTGACCGCGCGCAAGCGCTGGATCGCGGGCCGTCTGAAGGCGGAAGGCGCGGTCACGGTCGATTCCGGGGCGGAGCGCGCGCTGGGGCAGGGCGCCAGCCTGCTGCCGGCCGGCGTGGTCGAGGTTGCGGGCGAGTTCGAGCGCGGCGACCTGTTGCTGGTCCAATCGCGCGACGGCCGGGTGCTGGCGCGCGGCCTCGCCGCCTATGGCAGCGAAGACGCCAAACGCATCAAAGGCCACAAAAGCGGTGAAATCGAAGCGCTGCTCGGGTACCGTGGACGGGACGAGATGATCCATCGGGATGATCTGGTTCCCTCTCCCTCCGCGCCCGACGGCTTGGTTCTGCCTGGCGCACTGCCGGAAGCGCTCCGTGCCCGATAACATTCTGAGTGCAGAGACCTCTGTCGCCGACCTCGTTCAAGAGGTGGGCGCGCGCGCCCGGGCCGCTTCCAAGCGGCTCGCCGCCTGCTCCGGCGCCCAGCGCGCCGAGGGCCTGCGCGCGGCGGCGGAGGCGATCCGCGCCGACGCGGACTTGATCCTCGCCGCCAATGCGATTGACGTCGCCAACGCCCACGCGCTGCCCGCCCCGATGCGCGACCGCCTCGCTCTGACGCCCGCCCGCCTTGAAGCGATGGCCGCCGGCGTCTCGGAGATCGCAGCGCAGGAAGACCCGATCGGCGCGGTCGACCAGAGCTGGACCCGTCCGAACGGCCTCGCCTTCCAGCGCGTGCGCGTGCCCTTGGGCGTGATCGGCATCATCTATGAAAGCCGCCCGAACGTGACGGCGGACGCCGGCGCGCTCTGCGTGAAGTCCGGCAACGCGGCGGTGCTGCGCGGCGGTTCCGACAGCTTCCATTCCTCGCAGGCGATCCTGGCCGCCTTCAAGCGTGGCCTCGCCTCGGCGGGATTGCCGGAGGATGCGGTGCAGTCGCTGCCCACGGCCGATCGCGCCGCCGTCGGCGCAATGCTCACCCTGAGTGATTCGATCGACGTGATCGTGCCGCGCGGCGGCAAGGGTCTGATCGAGCGGGTGCAGCGCGAGTCCCGAATTCCAGTGATCGCGCATCTCGATGGCGTGTGCCATGTCTATGTCGATCGCTCCGCCGATCCCGAGAAGGCGAAGGCCATCCTGCTGAACGCAAAGCTGCGCCGCACCAGCGTCTGCGGTTCGGCCGAAACCCTGCTGATCGACCGACAGGCGCCGCTCGCTCTGCGCCGCGACCTGGTTCTGGCTCTGTTGGACGCCGGCTGCGCCGTGCGCGGCGACGCCGATCTCCAGGCGATCGATCCGCGTGTGTCTCCGGTCGCGGAAGCGGATTGGGGCGCGGAATATCTCGACGCCATCATCGCCGCCGGTCTGGTCGACGACGTCGACGCTGCGATCGCGCATGTCGAGCGCTACGGCTCGCATCACACTGACGCCATTGTGGCGGAGGACCCCATCGCCGCCGAGAAATTCCTGGCCGGCGTGGACAGCGCGATCGTGCTGCTGAACGCCTCCACGCAATATGCCGATGGCGGCGAGTTCGGCTTTGGCGGGGAGATCGGCATCGCGACGGGCAAGCTGCACGCGCGCGGGCCTGTCGGCGCCGCGCATCTGACCAGTTGGAAGTATGTGGTCCGCGGGTCGGGCCAGGTGCGGCCCTGATTGGCGCTGATCGCGTGAACCAAATCCAATTGCCGCCGATTCTGGCCGGCCACCGGTTCCACGGTCGCCGCGTCGGGCTGCTGGGCGGCTCCTTCAATCCGGCCCACGCCGGCCACCGGCATATCAGCCTGCTGGCGATCCGCCGTCTGCGGCTGGATCAGGTCTGGTGGCTGGTCTCGCCGCAGAACCCGCTGAAGCCCAAGGCCGGCATGGCCCCGTTCGAGGAGCGTCTGGCCTCGGCCCGCCGCGCCGCCCGCCATCCAAAGCTCGTGGTGACGGACATCGAATCCCGCCTCGGCACGGTCTACACCGCCCACACCCTGACGCGGCTGCGCCAAATGTTCTTGCGCACCCGGTTCGTCTGGCTGATGGGCGCGGACAATCTGCGCCAGATCGATCGGTGGGAGCGTTGGCAGGATATCTTCCGCACCGTGCCGATCGCGGTGTTCGCCCGGCCGTCCTATGATCTGCGCGCGAACGCGAGCCCGGCGGCGCGACGGTTCGCATCCTCCAGAATCCCGGAAAAGCGGGCGATGCGGTTGGCCGATCTGCCGCCGCCTTCCTGGCTTTTCCTTCACACCCAATTGCACCCAGCTTCGGCGACCGAGATCCGCGCCGCCGAAACGGCAGGCCGCACCGACCGACGGATCGAAAGATGGCGAACATGACAAGCGACGAACTCGTGACCCTCGTTGAGGAGTCGATCGAGGCGGATAAGGGCGAAGGCGTGGTGGTCATCCCGCTGCGCGGCCTCACCAGCATCGCCGACCATATGGTGATCGCCTCCGGCCGCTCCAGCCGGCAGGTGGCCGCCATGGCGCAGCACATCGCTTCCAAACTCAAGGAAAGCGGGATGAAGCGGGTCGCCGTCGAGGGCCTGCCGCGCGCGGATTGGGTGTTGATCGACGGCGGCGACATCATCATCCATCTTTTCCGTCCGGAAGTGCGCGCCTTCTACAATCTCGAAAAGATGTGGGGCGTCGAGATCCCGGCCTCCGCGATCGCGACCACCGACACGTTCGAGCCTTAGGCTCGCCCTAGGCTCTTTGACCGTGCGGATGCTGGTCGCGGCCGTCGGCAAGCTGCGCGACGCCGCCTTCCGTGATCTTTGGAAAGAATACTCAGGCCGCCTCAACCCGGCGATCGAACTGGTCGAGGTGGAGGAGAAGCGCCCGCTCTCCGTGTCCGAACGCCGCTCGCGCGAATCTCAGCTTTTGCAGGCCGCTTTGCCGCCGCGCATGCGGTTGGTCGCGCTCGACGGCGGCGGCAAGATGCTGGACAGCGAGGGGCTGGCGGCCAAGCTCGGCGCCTGGCGCGGCGACAGCCCGCATGGGGTCGCTTTCCTGATCGGTGGGGCCGATGGGCATGACCCAAAGCGGTTGGCCGCCTGCGACATGACCCTCTCGCTCGGCCCGATGACATGGCCCCACCAACTGGCTCGGGTCATGCTGGCGGAGCAG
>JBMLRS010000306.1:0-17215 GCA_049240905.1 Elsteraceae bacterium | reverse complement strand
GCCAATGATGCTCGACGTCGGCGCCGAACAGGTCGGTCGCGATCGCCTCCGCCAGTCGCATCGCCCCGTCGCTGACCGCGGGAATGTCGCCGCTGTTCTTGCCCTGGCTCAGCATCGCCGCGTTGTTGAAGCAATGGAGGTGGCGGAGGATCGGGGTTTTTCCTTCCTCGCGCTCCCGGAACGCGAAGCCTTCGCCGAGATAGGGATGGTTCAGCAGAAACTCGGAGGGCAGATCGGCCGGCGGCTCGAACATGTCGCGCCACAGCAGGATGTTCTCCGACAGTCCCTTCAGCTCGGTGCGTGAGGCGAGATCGACCGCGAAGCCAGTGCCAAGAATCAGGAAATCCCCGGTCCAATCGCCCCGCGCGGTGGTGACGCGGACCTTCTCGCCAACCGGCGCCGTCGCCAGCACCGGGCAGGACAGATGAATGAAGGCGTTGGGATGTTTGGTCACCCGCAGCACGGAATCGCGCGGCGGCGGGTTCTGGCAGGACTCGTTGTAATGCTGGAAGCGCCATTTCCAGAGATCCGGCAGCTTGTGGTAGCCCAGGGTCAGGCCTGGGCAGCCGATGCCGGTCAGCTTGTTGATCGCCGGCAAGGCCGGCCGGCGCACGAAGAGGCGCACGCTACGCGCGCCGGCCTCCAGCGCGGAGGCCGCATTGTCCATCGCCGAGGCGCCCGCCCCGACCAGAGCCACGTCACGCCCCTTCAAGGCCGCGAAATCGATCGTCTCCGCGGTATGGGCATAGCGATCTTTCGGGAGTTGGCGCACGAAGTCCGGGATATGCGGCGCGCCCAACCCGTCGCGCCCGGTCGCCAGCACCAGCTTGCGCGCGTGGCGGGGCGGATGGTTCTTGAAGGTCAGGCGGAACAGGCCGTCGTCGTCGGCGACGGACAGCACCTCCGTGCCGTTCTGCACGGCGACGCCCAGCACCTTTCGGTACCAGGTCAGATACTCCATCCACAGCGGGCGCGGGATCTTGTCCATCGCGTTCCACGCCTCGATCCCGAACCGGGCCTCGTGCCAGGCGCGATAGGTCAGCGCGCCCATGCCCATCGCAGGGCCCGTAAGGATCTTCGGCGAGCGCAGGGTGCGCATCCGGGCGTAGGTGATCCAGGGGCCCTCCAGCCCCTCCGGCGCCTTGTCATAGGCGATGATGTTGGTGAGCCCGGCGCGGCGCAGCGCGAAGCTGGCGGTCAGGCCCAGCATGCCGGCGCCGATCACGGCGACGTCCAGCACGGAGCCGGTCTCCGGATGGGTCATCGCCGGGGTCCAGGCCGGGGCTGGCAGGATCAGCCAATCGAGATCCCGGCGGAGTTGCGCCTCCAAGGCGTCCAGGCCTGTAGCGTCCTGCGGCTTCGTCACGGCAGATCGATTCCCATGATGTCCTTCGCCATCTGGCGGATCACCGGGTCCAGCGGCGGCGGCTTCAGATCCACCCCATCCGCGAGGCGATCCGCGACATGCTCCGCCACCATCACCCGCGCCATCCATTTATAGGTCCCGGGCACGATTTTCCAAGGCGCGTGCTTGGTGTCAGTGCGGGCGAACATGTCCTTCTCAGCCTTGGCGTAGGCCTCGTCGAACTGGCGGGATTCGAAATCGCGCGGGGTGATCTTCCAGCGCTTCATCGGGTCGGTCATGCGCTCGATGAAGCGTTCGCGCTGCACCTCCGGGCTGATCTTGATGAAGATCTTGATCAGGCGGATCCCGTCGTCGGTCAGCATCTTCTCGAAGCCGTTGATCTCGTCGTAGGCGCGCGACCAGACGTCCTTGGGAGTCAGCTTCTCCGCCCGCTCCACCAGCACCCGGCCATACCAGGAGCGGTCGAACAGCGAGGTCATGCCCGGCTGCGGCAAGCGCGCCCAGAAGCGCTCGAGATAATGCTGGCCGCGCTCGGTCTCGGTCGGCGCGCCGATCGGCCAGACCTTGCAGAAACGCGGATCCAGCTTCTCGGTCAATCGACGGATGGAGCCGCCCTTGCCCGCAGCGTCCGAGCCCTCCAGCACGATCACCGCGCGCCGGCCCTGCTTCAGATAAGCTTGCTGGATGGCGAGCAGACGATGCTGCGCGGCGATCATGCGCGCTTCATATTCGGCGTAGGCGGCGAATTTCTCGTCGCCGTTTTTCGCGCCATTCTTCACTTTATCTTTCTTGCCCATGGGTAAGACGGTAGCGGATCCCGCCAATCGGGTCGAGCGCCCTTGCGCCCGCGCGCGAACGACGCAATTTTAGGGGGAGCGGCGTCTCGCCGCCTCAAGGATCGGTCATGCGCCCCCTCTTCGCCCTGCCTTTCGCGTTGCTCGCTCTGACCATCGCCGCGCCGGGCCCCGCCTGGAGCCAGCAGGACCTGCTGCGCGGCTCGCGCACGATCCCCGACAACGCGCAGCAGCAAGATCTTCTGCGCTTCGAGCGGATCGAGCGGGAGCGCCAGCAGCAGCAGCAGCGCCAGCAGCTGATCGATCTCGAAGTGCAGCGTCGGCAGATCCAAAACGATCAGCTGCGCAACGCCCAGCCGTACTACGGCGTTCCGCCGGGGGCGACCTACGCCCCCAGTTATCAACAGCCCGTCTACCCCGCGCCTGTCTACCCCGCGCCCGGCTACGTCGTCCCGCAGCAGCAGGCCTGCCGCGCCTTCCAGCCGGCCTATGACCAAGCCGGTCGGTTTCTGGGCAATATCTGCGTTCAGTAAGGATGACGATGGACATGGCGTTGACCGACGCGCAGCGCGCGCGCTTCGGCGTTGAAGGGAATTGGGGCTGGGCCATGCCCCATGTGGTGCGCTGGTGCGAGTGCGACATGCTTGGCCACGCCAACCACGCCGCCTATTTCACCTGGTTCGAGGACATCCGCACCTTCGGCTTCGAGGCGGACGGAATGGAGCGGATGACCGCGACCACCCCCGGCACCTCGATCATCGACCTGTCGATGCGCTACTCCCGCGCGCTTTATTACCGTGACGAGATCCTGGTGACCGGCCGTGTGCTGGAGATGCGCACGACCAGCTTCACCATGGAATATGGCGTTTGGCGCGACGGGCTGATGGCGACCTGCCGAACCGTTCTGGTGCTGATGATCAACGCGACCGGGGCCAAGGTGCCGATCCCCGATTCCCTGCGCCAGCTTTGGAGCCGGCGCGACGGCGCGGTCGACGCCCGCTCCTAAATGCGCTGCGCGATGGCGCGTAGCGCCGGATTCCGGTATGTCAGCACAGTGGGTTTCGCGCATTTAGGAGCTGGTTCGTGAGCGACGATCACAATCTGATGGATGACGCGCCGGACTCGGGCCTGGCCGATTTCGTCGGGGCCGCGCCAGCCGCCGCGTCCTCGCGCGGGCTGGATCTGGGCGGCCTCGGCGCCGACGGCATGCTCGGCGACGGCGCGACCGACTTCAACACGATCATGACGATCCTATTCCCTGACGCGACCCAGGCGGAGCGGCTGCGGCTGTTCGTGGCGGGCATGGTGTCCGGCAAGGGCGTGGCCATGCCCGCGCCCGCGATCGCGCTCGCCGTCGCCACGGCGTCGCGCCTTGACCGGATCGACGTGGTGACCGCCCTGTCGCTGGTGATGGCCGGGATCGACCCGACCGACAAGAAATTCAGCGAGCTGGTCGACATGGTCATGAAGACCTCCGCCCAGAAGGCGGAAAACAAGGGGCGGTAGGGCATCTCCCCTCACCCTGAGCTTGTGGAAGGGTGCGGAAGAGACGGGCGCCGAAGCGCGCGCCAGCCCCTTCGACAGGCTCAGGGTGAGGCGAAGAGTTTGATCTAATTCAATAACTCAACTAATCGCACAGCCTAAACCACTTCCTCCGGGGCGAGCGCGCAGCGCTGGGAGTCGGCTGAGCTCTCCAACTGGATCGTGACGTGGCCGATCCCGAACTTCTGCTTCATCGCCTGCGCCACGCGCATGGTCAGGCCTTCGTCGACGCAGCCAGCCGATCGCACGAGATGGGCGGTCAGCGCGGTCTCGGTCGTGCTCAACGCCCAGATATGCAGGTCATGCACCTCGATCACGTCGGGCAGGCCGCGCAGGTAGGCGTCCACCGCCGCCGGGTCGACGCTGGACGGAACCGCGTCGAGCGCCATGTTCAGCGCCTCCTTCAGCAGGCCCCAGGTCCCGATCGTGATCACCGCGCCGATCAGGAGGCTGGTCGCCGGATCCAGCCAGAGCCAGCCGGTGAAGCCGATCAGCAGGGCTGAGACCACCACGCCGAGCGACAGCAGCGCATCCGCCGCCATATGCTGGAAAGCGCCCCTGACGTTGATGTCGCCCTTGGCGCCGGACATGAACATCCAAGCAGTGAAGCCGTTGATCAGCACGCCGATCGACGCGACGATCATCACGGTGGCTCCCGCGATGGGCTCCGGCGTCATCAACCGCTGGATCGCCTCCACGGCGATGCCGCCGACGCTGATCAGCAACACCATGGCGTTGGCCAAAGAAGCGAGAATCGAGCTGCGGCCATACCCATAGGTCCGCTTGCGGGTCGGGCGGCGGCGGGCCAGCGCCACGGCGCCCCAAGCCATCAGCAAGCCAAGAACGTCGCCCAGATTATGCGCGGCGTCAGCCAACAGCGCGAGCGAGTTGGCGTATAGGCCGTAGCCGGCCTCGATCGCCACGAAGCCGATGTTGAGAGCGGCGCCGATCGCGAAGGCCCGATCGAAGTTCGCCGGCGCGTGCGAATGCCCGCCCAGCCCATGGGAGTGGCCGTGATGCGCGTGGCCGTGGCCGCCATGGGAATGGCCGTGATCATGGTGATGATCATGATCGTGGTGCGAAGCGGGAGGCATGGCGCAGTATTCCCCAACCGCCCCTTCTTTCGCCAGCGATCTGTTGACGGCCCGCGCCCCCCTAGCAGTGAGCCACACGGATCTGGACGCGCCTCGCGAAACATCTCAGCCTGCGCGACTGATCTCCGCGACCAGCGGGCTCTCCCGATCAACCGGCGTAGTCGCTTCGGCGTGATTGTCGGTCAGTCGCGGCGGCGTTAATCACTTTGCGATGAAAGAAGCGGTCAAGAACATGCCAAGTCTCCCTGCGACGATGGCTTTCATCGATCTACCCAGCTTCGGCGGACCCGAAGCGCTTACGCCCGCCGAGGGACCGATCCCGTCTCCCGGGCCGAACGAGGTCCTAATCAAGGTCGCGGCGGCCGGCGTGAACCGGCCGGACGTCCTGCAGCGCAAGGGCGGCTACGCGCCGCCGCCCGGCGCATCCGCGGTTCCGGGGCTGGAGGTCGCGGGCGAGGTGGTCGCGCTGGGAGCCGGGGTCGAGCGCTGGAAGGTGGGCGACCAGCTCTGCGCCTTGGTCGCCGGCGGCGGATACGCAGCCTATTGCGTCGCCCCAGCCCCGCAATGCCTGCCGATTCCCGACGGTTTCAGCATGATCGAGGCCGCCGGCCTGCCCGAAACCTTCATGACCGTGTGGACCAACGTATTCCAGCGCGGACGTCTGACCGCAGGCGAGAGCTTCCTGGTTCATGGCGGGACCAGCGGCATCGGCACCACGGCGATCATGCTGGCCAGAGCTTTCGGCGCGCGAGTGTTCGCCACCGCCGGCTCCCCGGAAAAGGCGCGCTTCTGCGAAAAGCTGGGGGCGGAGCGCGGAATTGATTACCGCAGCGAGGATTTCGTCGCCATCGCCAAAGAAAAGACCGGCGGCGTCGGTCTCGATCTGATCCTCGACATGGTCGGAGGGGACTATACCCAGCGGAATTTCTCCGCCCTGGCGATCGAGGGCCGCTTGGTGCAGATCGCCTTCCTTGGCGGCGCCAAGACCACATTGGACCTGACGCCGCTGATGACCAAGCGCCTCACTTTCACCGGCAGCACCCTGCGGCCGCGCAGCGTCGCCCAGAAGACGGCGATCGCGGCGGAATTGGAGGAGAAGGTCTGGCCCTTGCTTTCCAAGGGAGCCGTCAAGCCGATCATTCACGCGACGTTTCCCTTGAACGCCGCGTCGGACGCTCACCGCCTGATGGAGAGCAGCGCGCATGTCGGCAAGATCATCCTGACGATCTGAAATGGCTCCGGCGGCGTTCACGGACCTCTGGAAAGGCGCCGCGCGCCTTCTGCCGTTTGGCTGGCGCCCCGACGGCTGGTGGCGCGCGCGCCCGACGGAGTCGCGCTGGCGCCGCCGAATTGTTCAAGGCGCGGCGATCCTGGTGCTGATCCAGATCGCCTTTGTCGTCTTCCTGCTGATGCGGACTCATGACGCCGCGATCATCGAAGCGACCGAGCATGTCGAAGAGACGATCCGCGACGCCGAGGCCGATGTCCTGAGGGCCGTCGAGGGGATCGACGCGCTGCTGCGCGGCCTTCCGGCGCTGATCGATCTGACCGCGAACGCGGAGGCCGCAGCCAAATCACGGCTGATGTCGGCCTTGGCCGCGCAGAACCCCGCGCTCCGCGAGGTCGCCTTGTACGACGCGGCCGGTCGGCTGATCACCTCCTCCAACTCAGCCGCGAAGCGCGATCTCGACCGGGCGCCGGAAGCCTTGTTAGGGCGGCTTGAGCGGGAGACGACCGTGAGTCTCCAGGCCCTGGCCCCCTGGTCCGACCCAACGAGCGGCGAAACGCTGGTTTTGTTCGCCCGGCGGCTGGCGCCAAACCAGTGGCGGGCGCGGTACGCGCTGATCGCCGCGCCGCCGTCCGCCCTATCGGTTCAGTTCTCCCGGCGCTTCAGCCATTTCGGTCTGCGCGTCGCGCTTCTGGGCCCAAATGGCGAAGCGATCTCGAACCAATCTCCGCCATCCGCCACCTTCACCAAGAGCGCCTTCGATTCGGCTCGGAAAGACGGCGTCTGGATTGGCGATAGCCCAATCCTGGTCATTCCCGCGGTGAACGGGTTGGTCGCGCTGATGGATCGGAACCTCCACGTCGCCGCGTCGCTGCGGCTGGACGACGCGCTGGAAAGCTGGCGCGCCGATCTTGCGATCGGGCTTTTCGTGACGGTGTCGATCACCGCCACGATCGTCACCTTCGCGGTCCTGCTCTGCGCGCTGCTTCGACAGCGCGCCGAGGCCGAGCGCGCCCTGACCGAAGCAAAGGAGGCGGCCGAAGCCGCCAGCCGCGCCAAGAGCTCCTTCCTCGCGAACATGAGCCATGAATTGCGCACGCCGCTGAACGCGATCATCGGCTTTTCGGAGTTGATCCGCGACCGCGCTTATGGCGACGACCATGACGGACGCTACAGCGCCTACGCCGGGGACATCTATCGAAGCGGCGAGCATCTGCTGGCGCTGATCAACGATATTCTCGATCTCTCGAAGGTCGAGGCAGGCGCGTTCCAACCTGTCATCGAAGAGATCGACGTCGACGGCTTTCTGGCCGGCTGCCTCAGCCTGTTCGAGCATGAGGCGGCGGCCAAGCGCGTCCAGCTCATCCCGCCCGAGCCCAGCGGCGCGACCCTGCGCAGCGATTTCAACGCGTTGCAGCATATCGTCACGAACCTCCTGTCAAACGCGTTGAAGTTCACCGCGACGGGCGGGGAGGTCCGAGTGACGGCGACCGGAACGGACGAGGGCGGCGTGCGGCTCGCCGTCCGCGACAACGGCGTCGGCATCGAAGCGAAAGCGCTCGCGTCGCTCTTTGAACCCTTCCAGCAGGGCAACGCCATGGTCAGCCGTCGCTATGGCGGTTCGGGCCTGGGGTTGTCGATCGTGCGCAGCTTCTCCCAGATGCTGGGCGCGACCGTCGCGATCGAAAGCGCTGTAGGCCAGGGAACGACCGTGACGGTCGATATCCCGTCCGCCTCGGCGTAAAGGCCAATTTCCTTTCCGAGCGGACTGCGCTTGAATGGGGGTATGACCAAGCGCGCCGTTCTCCTTCATTCCAGCCTCATTCTGTCTGGCCTCCTGTTCGGCGCGATCGCTTGGGCGCGCCCGGCTTTGTCCCAAACTTTCGACGGCCGCTATGTGGGCAGCTTCTCTTGCAGCGTGGCCGGGCCGAATCCAGCGTTCAACTCGCTGCAGACCGCAGATATCTCCGGCGGGCGCTTCACCCTTTCGCGCCAGACCCGATTTGGTCCTGAAAGTTTGTCCGGAGTGGTCGACGCCTCAGGCGCCGTCTCGGTCGACGGGGGCGGGCAGAGCGATTCCGGAGGCCCAGGCGAGTGGCGGTACGACCTGAAAGGCTCCCTGCGCAACGGGCGCCTTGAGGCGACCGGGCGGATGTACACGCGCCGCGACCCAAATCTGCGTGTCTGCACGCTGGTCCTGAACCGCGCCGCGCCTCCGGCGCAGACCGAGCAAGCCGCGCGCAAGCCGGAGCAACCGGACCCGCTGGCCGCCGCCCTGCTGGAGAACGAGCGCCGCCAGAAGGTCGAGGAGGAAGCGAAGGCGAAGCAAGTCGCCGAGGAGAGAGCCCGGCAGGACTCCGATCAGAGACGGAAGATCGAGGCGGAGCAGAAACAGAAGGCGGAGGCCGACGCCAAGGCGCGGCAAGCCGCGGAAGCGAAAGCCCGAGCGGAGAGCGAGCAAAGAAAAGCCGCGGAGGAGCGGCAGAGAGCCGACGCCGAGGCCAAGGCGAAACAGCTCGCCGAAGCGAGGGCGAAGGCGGAGACGGACCAGCGGAAGGCCGCGGAGGAGCGGCAGAAAGCCGAGGCCGAAGCCAAGGCCAAGCAACTGGCCGAAGCGGCGTTAAAAGCCGAGGCGGAGGCGAAGGCGCGGCAAATCGCGGAAGCGAAAGCCAAGACGGAGGCTGAACAGCGAAAAGCCGCCGAGGAAAAGCAGAAAGCGGAGGCCGACGCCAAGGCCAAGCAGCTCGCCGAGGCGGCGGCCAAGGCGGAGGCCGAGCGGAAGAAGGCCGCCGAGGAGCGGCAAAAGGCCGAAGCCGAAGCCAAGGCGCGTCAAGTCGCGGAGGCGAGAGCCCAGGCGGAGGCCGAACAGCGCAAGGCCGCCGAGGAGAGGTTGAAGGCCGAAGCCGAGGCCAAGGCGAAGCAGCTCGCCGAAGCGGCGGCCAAGGCTGAGGCCGAGCAAAAGAGAGCCGCCGAAGAAGGACGGCGGGCCGAAGCGGAGGCGAAGGCCCGGCAACTGGCCGAGGCGCGGGCCAAGGCGGAGGCGGAGCAGAAGAAAGCCGCTGAAGAGCAGGCGGCGCGTGAGCGCAAGGAGCTGGAGGAGCGCGTTCGCCTCGCCGAACAGCGCGCCAAAGAGGCGGAGGACAAGGCGACGCGCACCGCCGTCGCCGCGCTCCCGCCGGCCCCCGCGGCGCCTCCCGCTTCAACGAGCGCCTCGACGCGCGTCGCGACCGCGCCGCAGCCAGCCGATCTCCTGTTCTCCAAGGTAGGGACCGAGCAGCGCGTGGCGTTGGTGATCGGGAACAGCGCGTATCAACACACGCCTAAACTCGACAATCCGCAAACCGACGCGCGAGCGATGGCGGCGGCCTTGTCGAAGACCGGCTTCGAGCTGATTGGCGGCGGCCCCTTGCTCGATCTCGACAAAGCGAAGCTGGAGCGCGCGATCTACGACTTCAGCCGACGGCTGCGCCAGGGCACGGTCGGCATGTTCTATTACGCCGGCCACGGCTTCGAAGTCGGCGGTCGGAACTATCTGGCGCCGGTCGACGCCAATCCCACCAGCACGCGGGACATCGACTTCATGCTGGTGGACGTCGACCTGCTGCTGCGCCAACTGCGCGACGCCGACAGCCGGCTGAACATGGTCGTGCTGGACGCTTGCCGGAACAATCCCTTCGGCGGGGCGGGCCTGCGCGGCGGCGGCGGTCTGGCGGAGATCAAAAGCCGCCCGTCCGGCACCATCATCAGCTTCGCCACCGCCGCCGGCGAGGTCGCGCGCGACGGGCCGCCAGGTCAAAACAGCCCCTACACCGCGGCCTTGGTGGCCGCGATTCAGAAGCCCGGCCTCAGCGTGCTGGAGACCTTCAACGACGTGGCGGTTTCGGTGCAGCGCGCGACGAACCGGGAGCAGCAGCCCTGGATCCAGAGCACCGGCATCCAGGGGCAGTTCTTCTTCGTGCCGCCGACGAACGTCGCCCCCTCGGTCGCCGCGCCTGCCGGCGGGGCGATGGATCGCGACGCGCTGTTCTGGAGCAGCGTCAAGGACAGCCGGGATCCGGCGCAGCTCCAAGCTTACCTGAGCCAGTTTCCCAACGGCGTCTACGCGCCGCTAGCCCGGATCTGGATCGAAGACGCCAAGCGGGCCGCCCAGCCCAAACCCTGAAGACGATCCCCGCGAATTAGGCTAGAGAGCGAGTCATGCGGACTTTGTATCACCTATGGCTGTCGCCCGGCGCCCGCAAGGTGCGCCTGATGCTCAAAGAGAAGAACCTCGAATTCGAGCTGAAGATCGAGCGGACCTGGGAGCGTCGACCGGAGTTTCTGGCGCTGAATCCGGCCGGCGAGGTCCCCGTGTTGATCGAGCCCGACGGGAGCGTGCTGAGCGACGGCGCGGCCATCGCGGAGTTTCTGGAGGAGGTCTATCCTGATCGTCCTCTGATCGGCCTCGATCCGCTGCAACGCGCGGAGACCCGCCGGCTGGTCGCCTGGTTCGACGTGAAGTTCAACGCCGAAGTCACCCAGAACCTCGTCGAAGAGAAGATGACCAAGCGGTTGCTGGGCCAAGGCCAGCCGAACAGCGCCACCATCCGCGCCGGGTCGGCCAATCTGCGCCATCATCTCGATTACATCGGCTGGCTGGTCGAGCGTCGGAACTACCTCGCCGGCGACCATTTCAGCCTCGCCGACATCGCCGCCGCCTCCCACCTGTCCGCGGTCGATTACCTGGGCGACGTGCCCTGGGAGTCCTTCGAGAGCGCCAAGGACTGGTACGCCCGGGTCAAATCCCGGCCAAGCTTCCGCCCGCTCCTGGCCGACCACATCCCCGGCGCCGCCCCGCCGAAGCATTACGCGGACCTCGACTTTTAGAAGTTTCGGCAGACTTATTTACAACACAACTTCTCCGTGATTTGATTCGCTCTGAAGTGGCGAGATCGGGTCATGCGCGGAAAAAGAGGCTTGAAGCAGGATCCCTCCGCCGAAGGGGCGGGGGTTGAAAATTTCGGCGAGCCAAGCGACTCTAGAACCATGGAAGCGCGCATCGCAAAAGTGGAGGCGGGGATCGAGCATCTCGTTCGAGAGACGCAATCCATGCGCGCCGACATTCGAGACATCCGCTCGGAACATCGAGCTGATTTCCGCCTCACCTGGGGCGGCATGATCGCGCTGGCGATCGGCCTCGCCGCAATGATGGCCAAAGGCTTCAAGTGGATCTGAGATAACGCCGCCGCCACAGCCTGCCGTCGATCAGGCTGAGCCCCAGGGCGATCAACGCCATGCCGAAGAGCTGCGGGCCGCCGATCGTCTCTCCGAGAAAGATCACGCCCAGGCTGAGGGCGGAGACCGGCACCAGAAAGGTCACCAGCGCGGCGTTGGTCGCGCCGGACGCGGTCAGGATCCGGAAATACAGGAAATAGGCCAGGGCCGTGCAGAACAGGCCCAGGGCGATCAGGCACAACAGCACCTTCTCGCTGGGCATGGGCAGGGTCCAAGGCTGATCGATCAGCAGGGAGAGCGGCGCCAGCATGAAGGCGCTGGCGGTGAGCTGGCCGGTGGCGATGGTCATCGGCTGGGCGCCCCTGAAGCGCCGGCTGTAGACGCCCGCGAAGCCGTAGGAGACGGCCGCGCCCAACACCGCGAGCTGATGCGGCAGGCTCGAGCCTAAGCTGGAAAGCGCGTCCAGCCCGATCATCGCGACCACCCCGGCGATTCCGGCCGCCACGCCGATCGCGCGCAGCGACGTCAACTTCTCATCCCGCGTCATCAGATGGGCGCAGATCACCGAGAACAGCGGCGTGGTCGCGTTCAGGATCGAGGCCAAGCCCACCGAGATCTGGGTCTGCCCCCAGAAGATCAGGCAGAAGGGCAGAACATTGTTGATCAGCCCCAGAACCACGAAATCCCGCCAGCCCGGCCGCAGCCCGCCGGTCAGCCCCATGGCGCGGGTGATCAGATGCAGCGCGATCGACGCCATCACCAGGCGCGAGAACACCACCGTCAGCGGCGGAACCTCGACCAGCGCGATCTTGGCGAACAGAAAGGTGCCGCCCCAGAGGATGGAGAGCAGGATCAGACAGGCCCATTCGATCGGGCCCATGCGGGGCTGGGACATTTTGGCTCCTCGGATCCGAGGGCCGAGGACCCTCTCTGGGAAATACCCATAGCCGTCGCTGAGCAATCAAGGGATCGCCGCCAGGAACGGGGCGCAGCACGATGCGGGGCATCGCGCAAGCCGCGTGACGCCGCGGAAGCCCGTGATTGCTCAGCCCGAAGGGTCGGACGAAGAATAGGGCGGGCTGCGTCAGCCATCTCACGCGATGCCCCGCATCGCGCTTCGACGCCTTCCTGTCCCGCCCTATTCTGCGTCGCGACGCCGGCTATGGGTATTTCCCAGAGAGGGTCCTGCCGGGTTTCGCCTCTATCGGCGATCCGTAACTTGCGCTTGAAAAGCTGCGCGACGCACCCGCCGCGCAGCCTTCAGGCCGCTTAGATGGCGGCGACGCACATGATTTCGACGCGGTAGGGCGGGGCGGCCAGATCCGACTGAACCGTTGCGCGGGCCGGGGCGTTGCCGGGCGAAACCCACGCGTCCCAAACCTTGTTCATTTCGTTGAAGGTCGACATGTCGGTCAGCCAGATGTTGGTCGACAGCAGCTTGGACTTGTCGGTGCCGGCTTCCTTCAGCAGCGCGTCGATCTTCGCCAGGATCTGCTTGGTCTGACCAGCGACGCCCTCGGACGTGTCGTCGGCGACCTGGCCGGCGAGGTAGACGGTGTTGCCATGAACCACGGCGCCGCTCATGCGGGCGCCTGACTGAATGCGCTTGATCATTGGATATCCTGCGAAAAAGGGACTGCGGCAGCCGTTTTCCGACGCCGCAGCCCTCCTGTCAACGCTAGACCACCCGGAAATTCTTGAACTGCCAGGGGTCGGACTTGTCCAGGTCCTCGGCGAACAGGGTTTCGCGGTCGTCCAGCGGCGTCCAGTCGCCATAGACGCCGATCATGTTGCCGAGATACGGCTTGGCCACTTCCATCACGCGCTGGAAGTCCAGCTCGTCGGCCTCCACGATCCCGGCGTTCGGGTTCTCCAGCGCCCAGACCAGCGCGCCCAGCACGCCGGCGGTGACCTGCAGGCTGGTGGCGTTGTTGTAGGGGACCATGCGGCGGGTCTCGTCCGTGCCCAGGCGCGAGCCGTACCAGTAGGCGCCCTTGGCGTGGCCCATCAGCAGCACGCCCAGCTCGTCGATGCCGCTGACGACCTCTTCGACGATCAGGCGCTGACGCTCCTGCATCACCCAGTTCTTGCCGGCCAGCTCATGCAGGCTGAGCACGGCGTCGTCGCAGGGGTGATAGGCGTAATGCACGGTCGGGCGATAGGCCACCGCGCCGTCCTTCTTGCGCACGGTGAAATAGTCGGCGATCGAGATCGACTCGTTATGGGTCACCAGGAAGCCGTGATAGGGGCCTTCCAGCGGGGTCCAGCTGCGCACGCGGGTGCCGGCGCCGGGACGGTTCAGATAGATCGCGGCGTCGCAGCCGAACTCGTGGCGGGCGCCGTCGGCCGGGATCGCCTTCTCATGCGTGCCCCAGCCCAGCTCCGCCGGCTGGCAGCCTTCGGAGACGAAACCGTCGATCGACCAGGTGTTGACGAACTCGCCCGGCTCCTTCGCCGTGCCGGCGATCTGGGTGTCGCGCTCGGCGATGTGGATCACCTTCACGCCCAGCTTCTGCGCCAAGGCGGCCCAGCCGGCGCGATCCTTCGGCGCCGAGGCGTCGGCGCCAGTGTCGCGCGCCAGATGCAGCAGCGCTTCCTTGACGAAATGCGAGACGATGCCGGGGTTGGCGCCATGGGCGATCACCGCGGTCGGGCCCTTGCCCAACTTCTCGCGCAGCTTCAGCGCGCCTTCGCGCAGCGCGTAGTTGGAGCGCTGGGAGACCGTGAGGCTGGGATCGGTGTAGCCGCCGGGCCAGGGCTCGATGCAGGTGTCCAGATACATCGCGCCCTGCGCGTGGCACAGCTCGATCAGCGCGAGGCTGGAGACTTCGACCGACAGATTCAGCAGGAAGTCGCCCTTGCCGAGCATCGGCTTCAGGACCTTCTTGTAATTGCCCTGATCCAGCGACTTCTCGATGAACTCCACGCCATAGCGATCGGCGACGTCGTCGCCCCGGCTTTCCGCGGTCACCACGGTGATCTGGCTGGGCTTGATCGTCAGATGCTTCATCAGCAGGGGCATGACGCCCTGGCCGATGCAGCCGAACCCGATGATGACCAACTTGCCTTTGAAAGCGATTTTTTCCATCGCGTCGTCCCCACGTATTTAGAAGTCTGTCAGTTATAGGAAAAGCCTATGACGGCTTGACGAGGCTCAGTCGTCGAGCCCCGCCGTCGTCAGCATCGCGCCGTCGCGCACTTCGACCATCTGGGCGCGGTCGAAGCCGTTGAAGGCGGTGCGCAGGCAGGCGCCATAGGCGCCCAGCTGGCCGATCTCGATCCAGTCGCCGCGCTGGATGTCAGCCGGCAGATGGAACGGGCCGCGCATGTGATCGGCGCTGTCGCAGGTCGGGCCGAACAGCTCGAACGCGATCACGTCGCCAGTCAGCTCGCGCCCCTCGGCCGGGAGCGCCCGCGTCGGGAACAGGAAGCCGGGGACGCCCGCGTCCGACAGGCTGCCATAGACGCCGTCGTTCACGTAAAGCGCGTTCCCCTTGCGCAATTGCACCTGCACCACGACCGAGCCGCCGCCGGCGACCAGCGCGCGGCCGGGCTCCGCCCACAGCTCCAGCCCATCCAGGCCGCGCCGCTCCAGCGCGCCGTCGATCTCGGCCATGAACAGGCCCAGATGCGGCGGCTCCATGTCCGGATAGGCCACGGGGAAACCGCCGCCGACGTCGATCCGATCGATCGTCACGCCCGACTGCGCGATGATGTCCGCCGCCAGATCGATCGCGCGGCGATAGGCCGCCGGGTCCAGGCATTGCGAGCCGACATGGAAGGCGACGCCCAGCTTCGAGGCGAGCGGACGGCAGGCCTGCAGCAAGGCGGCCGCATCGTCCGGCAGAGCGCCGAACTTGCCGGATAGGTCATAGCGCGAATTGCCCTTCGGCAAGGCGAGACGGATCATCAGTCCGAGATCCGACAGATCCTCGCCGTCCAGCACCTCCAGGATCTTCGCCAGCTCGTCCATGCTGTCGAGCGAGAAGTCGCGCACGGCGTGCTGAACCCACGCCTCGCGGATCGCGCCGGGCGCCTTCACCGGATGCATGTAATGGATCGAGACCGTGTCGCCGAACATCTGGCGCACCAGGCGGATCTCCGCAGGCGACGCGCAGTCGAACTTGTCGACGCCGCCGGCGCGGATCGCGCGCAGCACCGCCGGCTCGGGATTGCACTTCACGGCGTAGAGCGGCGCGCCGGAGAAGGCGGCCTTGAAGCGGCGGGCCGCCGCCTCGATGGCGGCCGGACGCAGGCAGATCATCGGCTCTTCCGGACGCTCGACGCGGACGAGATCAGCGACCGACGGCAGATCGTCGGCGGTGACCAGGGGACGGCGAAGGGGCGCGACGGCGCCGCGGAAACGGGACCAGCTCATAGCGGAAAATCCTCGAACGACAGCAGGCTCCGGCGCCGTCGCAAACGGCGTCGGGGAGACGAATTCGGCCAGACGCTGAGAAAACTCAGCGCACAGCCGCGTCTAGGGCGTCCTTCGAGGAACAGGCATCGCAGCGTGCCAAATGTTACCCATCTCCACCTCCCTAAAGGTCGACCCGGAAAATCCGGGGAGCCCTGAAAGGACGCGTGACGTCGTTGCTGAACTTGGAATGAACCAAGCTAGGGGCACGTGCGATTGCGTCGGACGGCGGCTATACGCGCAGCGCCCCTGCAATGCAAGTGACAATTTTGTAGGAGTCTATCATATTTCACTTATCAAATTAGTTGTTCTCGTTGACAGCGTCAGCCACGCCGCTTTTCAATGACGCATGTCGCGGCTCTACGTCTTCGCGGACGAATCTGGAAACTTCGATTTTCGACACGCGCCGAACGTCAGCCGCTATTTCATCGTCTGCACGATCGCGATGACGACCTGCGACGCCGGTTCCGAATTATTGGCCTTGAGGCGGCGACTCGCCTGGAGCGGCTTAAAGGTCGCGGACTATTTTCACGCTACAACCGACACGCAGGAAATCCGCGATCAGGTTTTCCAATCTCTGGAGAAGCATGATTTCGAAATCCAGGCGACGATCATGGAAAAGTCGAAATCGATGCCGAGCATCCGCGAAACGCACGCCGCGTTTTATCAGCATGGATGGTTTCGGCATTTTCAGTTTGGCATGCGGGAGCCAATCCAGCGCTGCACGGAACTGCATGTCACTGCGGCGTCCGTCGGGACCAAGAAGGGACAAGCGGTCTTCACCGAGGCCGTGCGCGACGTCCTCCGCCGGACGGTCGGAAAACGCGCCTATCGCTCGAGCTTTTGGCGCAGTTCCTCCGACCCCTGCTTGCAGATCGCGGACTATTGCACCTGGGCGATACAGCGAAGATGGGAGCGGGGCGACGCCCGCTCTTATGATCTCATCAAAGACCGCATCACCTACGAATGCGATCTGTTCGAGAATGAAACCGAACATTACTACTAGAGGAATGCAGCCGCACTCCAAGCTATCTCGCGAAGTGCCCAGGGGCACTTGTCGCCAGGCGCAAGCTGCAACAGGAGTGAATCATCATTCAACATTTCCGGCAAGTGTGACGCCGCGCCACAGTCCAGATATAAAATCGAACGATTGATTGACCTCCCCTGATCGCCTGAGGGAAATGTGGGTCAATAATTTAAGGAAGCCGCCATGACCGCCTTCGACACGCTTTCCGCCCTGCTCGCCCAGGGCGCTGACGCCGCGCCCGCCATCACCGCGCCGCCCGGCGAATCTGGCGATCGGCCGCCCCTGACCTACGCCGGCCTTCGCTCGCTGGCGAAGCAGACTGCGGAAAGCCTCGCGGGATTCGGCGTCGGGCGCGGCGACCGGGTCGCGATGGTGCTGCCGAACGGGCCGGAGATGGCCGCCGCCTTCGCCACCGTCGGGGCCTGCGCCACCACCGCGCCGCTGAACCCGGCCTACCGGGCGGAGGAGTTCGACTTCTATCTCAGCGATCTGGGCGCCAAGGCGGTGATTGTGGCGGCCGGCATGGAGAGCCC